>NZ_JAMQPR010000001.1:230-300230 GCF_026151345.1 Leptospira paudalimensis | reverse complement strand
TCTTAAGCACAAATTCGATCACAACTCGTTCCGTCTGTCCTATTGTTACCACATCAGAACGACCATCAGGAATTGTAGATCCTAAACTTCTGATGATATCAAAGGTTTGTGCATGCAAATGGAAAGTCATCACGGGTTCTCTTTCCATCATATTCTGTATATAAAATCGAACTCGTTCCCCGACAGGAACTTTCATAGGATATCGATCATAAATCCCAGCGATTCCATTCCAAGTATAAAAATCATTCTTACCTTGGCCTTTAGTATCCCATCCAGAAAATGTTAATACAAATTCATGAGCTGGTTTTCGTTTGATTGGAGGATCAACTAATAAAGCACCATACAAACCTTTGGCGGTATGTACCATGAGTGGTGGCACATGGCAATGGTATGGATGTAATCCAACTGGACCTGCTTCAATGGTGTAGGTTCGTTCTCCAAAAGCAGGAATTGGTTCCCAACCATCTTCCATTGGATCATGAGTTCCATGAAAGTGAAGTGAGTGTGGATCAGGACTTGAATTTTTTACATGGATTCGTAAATTATCCCCTAAATTGGCTCGTAAGATTGGGCCTGGAACAATTCCATCAAATGTCCATGCTTGGTAATTTACATTATGGGCAATATTAACACTCAATGGAAAAAGATTTAGATTAAAATCCTTTGTTTTATTCTTACCATTACTATAGTTAGGTGGAAAGTAAAAACGTTCCGTATAATCTTCTTTGATAAAAAAAGGAGGGTGTGCCATACTCCCGTATGTATTTGTTCCTCGTAAACTACCTGCGACACCAATGGAGTTTTGATAATTATCACTGACACTCGGAGTAGTTACGATCCCAAAATTTGTAGAAGCAGATGGATCAGAAGGTGCACATAACTCATTGGATTTTTTAGAGTTAAAGCCAATGGAACCAAAAATTGATCCCACAAAACCCATTACACCAAATCCAATTGTAGTTAAAAAACTTTTCCGATCCATTGTCTTCAATCCTACTTTAAATGTGAGAGATTAAACTTAATGCCCAAACAATTACAAATACTGCCAGTCCACCACCTACCGCAATCTGTTTGAATTTTTTCTCATATTCTGTATCGATAAAGAGTAAATACAAAGCAGGACCAATTACGGGAACAACCAAAATCACAAGTGACCAAATCACTTGTTTGATTGTTGTCATATCCTTTTGTTTCGATAAACCAAACAAAGCAAGAGGAGCCCAAACCATTGTTAAAACGAATGGCAAGTAATACGCATACGATCCGATAAAATATGTCCAAAAACCTGGATTTGCAAAATTTGTTTCCATAAAAAACTCCTATTAAGTTATAGACGGTTCCGTCACCGCAGTCATCGCATAACCAGCGTAAGCTAGTATAGTTAAAAACAATAGAATTCCACCAAACACGACAGTATTTCTGACAACCGGCGAAATTTTTGAATCTTTGGAGAATAAATAAACCAACGATCCAATAAAAGGTAAAAGTAGTATCAACCAAAAGTATTTATCTACTTTGGCACCAACAATGGAATATCTGTCTAACATAGCAAGACCTGTCCACGCTGCAAAAATTGCAAATGGCAGTAGGTAACCCATGATGTGAAAGTACCATGTTTTAAGAGTTCCAGGAAAGTGAACTCTCCATCCTGAAGTATACATCTTGTTAGTCTGTGCTTCAAAATCTTTTTGATCTATCTTAGGTAACTCTGCTGTATCAATGAGTCCCTTATTGGTTTCAAAAACATCATGAGCAGGAACAACTTTTGCCAATAATTCTTTTGGCATATTGGATTGTGCAGGTGGAATTGGTTGGTTTTTATATGAACCTAATACAAATTCCTTTAAGTTTGCTTGTACAAACAAAGCAAGAAGCCCAATACTAGAAGACATATCACCTATATGTGGGTAACGAATTCCTGAACATGATTGTAAAGATTCCAAAAATGGAGGACTTGATACTCCATAAGAATTTCCTTCAAAACAATTTCCAACATTTACAGGACCACTAAGTGCAATGTCTCCTCGACCTGAATGGTAAACTTGATTATTTCTAACAATATTATTATTAGAAATCCAAATGTTTTCATCAATGTTCATCGTAACAAGAATTCCATAATTGTTATGATTAAACACTAAATTACCTTCGACAACATTTTCCAATGCACCAAGCAGTGCGATTCCATTCCCTATGGAAGGATATTCCAATTTTTTAGAAGGTGCATTTGCATTATTGTTATCATAAACTATATTTTTCTTCACAACCATTTGTTTTTGTGGAGGTAATAATTCACGATCCAATGTGTTCGGACCAATCCCTAACTGGTTTTTTCGCCAAATGGAAGACAAAAGATAGATATTACCACTTGAATTTGTTCCTGAATATCCTAAGGCATTATTCTCAGAAATTACATCGTTTATGATCGCATTACACGGATTACATTGACCGATATAAAAACCTGAGTCGGGAGATCCAGATGCAAAGGAATGTTCAATTAGCCCATCAACCGAATCAAATGCATATACACCATAATCACCATTATTGTATGCTGTAATATAAGATCCTCTATATCCTTTTACTCCAGTCCAATACACTCCATTGAGTGTAGCATTTCTAGTTGTGATATTTTCAACCGCAACACCATCAGCTCCAACAACCATAATGCCATTACCTCGAAGGAATTCACCATCGATGATGGTTAGGTTTCTATCTTCTCCTCGAATAGTGATGGATGGTGTCGTTACAGTGACTTCTTCTTTATATATTCCATTAGCTACTAAAACCAAATCTCCGGGAGATGCAGCATCAACAGCGTTTTGAATTGTTTTATACTGAGAAGGAACCTTTCTTGTCACACCTGTCCATGTTTTTGAAATTTTTGATTTTGAGGTATTTGCCTGTGGATTATAACTTGCATTACCTATGACAGCAACACCCGTCATCCCAATTTTTCCATCAGGAGATGCATGGAAGGAACAAAAATATGGGAACACACCCTCTTCTGGAAAAAACACATCTGTATGTGCACCGCGAAACATTGCTAAGTTGCCAAAACTGGTTTCAGTCGACCAATCTTTATTAATGGAGATAGCGTTGTGAGGATTATTTCCTTCGTTCACGAAACGAATTTTCCCACCCTTGAAGGTGCGAATCACTGGAGGATGAAAGGCATTGTCCATCATCGTCACATGAACAAAAGCCGAGTTTGCCGGATCTTCCGAATTGCAAAAATTCAAACCGAAGGTTAAGAACATTGCCATTAAGATCCCTATCAATATCTTTTTGGTTTTTTCCATAGTTATTCCCGAAACATGAGGAAGTCCTCACATTTGGAGAATTTTAGAATTGTGTTAAAACTTTGTCAATGTTAAATCATTGAAAAGTGGAAAAATATACTAAAAGTAAGGTTTTGAGTTCCGCCAAAACTTGTTTTTTCTCAGAAGGTTTTTTCGTTCGATGGACAATTTTGATAACAGAATCAACTGCCTCAACGATCATGAGTGAGATATAAAACGAACGTTTTTTGTTCACTTTTGGAAACATTACCAAAATCACTTTTTCGGCTAAGGATTTTGCAAATCTCTCGTTACTTTCAATATCTAGATGTAATAAGGCTTCATTCGTGTATAAAATCGAATGAATCAACCGATATCCTTTCACTTCATTTAATGTTTGTTCAAATGCAAACAATGTGAAATCTACAAATTCAGGAGTGAACTTTTTGATCCTCTTTAATTCTTTGGTAACTTTTTCAAAGAATAAATCATGCATAATTAAATACGAATTCTCAGCATGTGAATATATAATGGATTCTTTGTTTGGAAAAAATTGATAGATCGAACCAACTGATATGCCACTTTTTTCTGCAATCAAATCCGTAGTTAAATCATCATAACCAACCTCACCTAATAGTTGTATAGCCGTATCAACGATTTTCTGGTATCGTTCTTTGGAACGTTTTTGTTGAGGGATTTTTCTTGGGTTGATGACAGTATTCATTCAGATCTTAATGCAACGATAGGACTCAGCTTAGCTGCATATTCAGAAGGCCACCAACCGAATAAAATTCCTATCGTTATAGAGAATAAAAAGGCAAAACCAATTGAAGGAAAGGATAAAACAATTGTCCAACCAAAAGATTCCTGCAAAAAATACACTGTAAAAATCCCAAAAACTAAACCGACAAATCCTCCTGTCAGACTTGTTAAAGTTGATTCAATTAAAAATTGAATGCGAATATCAGATTCTCTTGCTCCCAATGCTTTTCTTAAACCAATCTCCTTTGTCCTTTCTTTTACAGAAACTAACATAATATTCATGATACCAATTCCCCCAACTAATAAAGAAACTGTAGCCAGAGCAATGAGCAAGGCAGACATCGTCTGATTGGTTTCAGAAACTGCTGATTGGATATCGGCCATACTCATAACTTGGTAGATATTTCCCATCGATTCGTTCGTTCCATGCCTTTCATGTAAAAAACTTTTAATCTGAGATATAAAATTTTCAGAAGATTCATTTTGATCCAATTCCATCTCTAAATTGTCAACGGCATCTTTGTTTAACAATCGTCGCATGGCTGTGTTTAGTGGAACCAATACAACATCATCTTGGTCACGAAAACCAGTAGAACCTTTTTCAGGCAATTGACCTATAACTCGAAATGATACTCGATTGATCTTTAAGTAAGTTCCAACAGGATTTTTGCCTTCGTATAATTCCCTGACTACCGTGTTCCCTACCAAACAAACAAGGCTCCGTTTGTTATCTTCGTCTTCGGTAAAAAATCTTCCTTCTGTTGGTTCTAAATTTCTAAGTGACTCATAGTTCGCACTGGCACCGGTTACAAAACTATTCCAATTTCGATTTCCAAAAACTAGTTGGGCTCTTCCATTTACCACGGCAGAAATTTGTTTCACTTCTGGAAATTTTTTAGAAACAGCTGAAACGTCGTATATATCCAAACGATTCACAGTCCCTGCTTCGAGAGAAACTCCTCCACTTCTCATTCCACCTGTTCTAACAATAACTAAATTTGCACCTAACGAAGAAAATTGTTCTTCAACAGACTTTTTAGCTCCCTCACCCAAAGCCATTACGGAAATGACACAAACGACTCCAAATAAAATTCCCAATGCTGATAAAAAGGTACGCAGGCGATTGGATGTGAGTGAAAATAAAGACTGTTTCAATAGACCATTAACCAAACTCCAACCCGTTTTCCGTCTCATAAAATTCTGATTCGATGTCGGAACCATTTTTGATTTTCTTTTTATCTCTTCATTTGTAATTTTCCCATCACTTACATGGATGATACGATCACAATAATCTGCCATCTCAGGTTCATGAGTGACCATTACGATCGTTTTACCCTCCTCATGAAGCCGTATGAGTTCCATCATAATTTCAATTTTGCTTTTGGAATCCAAATTTCCTGTTGGTTCATCTGCAAAGATGATGGGTGGATCGTTGATTAGTGCTCTGGCAATTGCAACCCTTTGTTGTTGACCGCCTGATAATTCGTTAGGTGTATGAAAAATTCTATTTTGTAAGCCAACTTTTGTTAACTGAATTTCTCCAACTTGAATTGGATTTGGAATTTCTGTGTAAAGAGAAGGCAAACAAACATTTTGGAGTGCATTTGATTTAGACAATAGATGAAATTGTTGGAAAACAAAACCAATCAAACTTCCACGTATATCGGAAAGGACATTGGAAGATTCTTTTTCAACATTTTTCCCAAACAAACGGTATGAGCCACTGTCTGCAAGATCAAGTAAACCCATTACTTGTAATAATGTCGATTTACCAGATCCAGACGGACCCATAATCGCTACGAATTCACCTTGTTTGATCTCTAAATTGATATGATTCAAAACAGAAAATTGTGAATTTCCAATTTTGTAAGATTTCGATAGATTTTTAATATCTATTGCTAACAAATGTTATCTCTTTGGAACTTTTGGAGATGAGAAAGGACCACCACTTGCATTGGATTTTTTTGACTCTTGTATTTTTTTCTTACGGTAAACCAGGTCACCTTCCACTAACCCTGATAATATGGAAGTATTCTGGTCATCAGAATTTCCAATGGTTACATTCGTTTCTTGCAATGAATCCTCTATTTTTAGTAAGATCATTCCATTTTTTTTATTTCTTTTCACATAATCATTTGGAATTAACAATACATCTTTTTCTTCGGAAATAATAAAATCGACAGTAATCGACATACCACTTCGCAGAAAATCTGGAATGGAAAATAATTCCAAATCAACATTATACATCGTAACATTATTTTCAATCACAGCTTCATAACCAATGTGTTTTACTTTAGCACGAATAGGTTCATTGGAAAATGAATCTACGAGGATAATGGCAATTTGCCCAATCTTAATTTTTGATAAATCGGTTTCGTCTACTTTTGCTTGTACCATCAAATTATCAGACAAAACAAATAATATATCTTGTTGTGTCACAGTTTGCCCAGTACTTATATTGGAAGCGATCACCAAACCTCGTAATGGTGAAATTACTGGAGTTGGTTTGTAAAAATCTTCCCATTTTTTCAGTTCATCATTACCTTTAGCTCTAGCTGCGTCCAATAATGCGGCTCTTTCGGTTGAGCTCATCCAGACTAGGATTTTTCCCTTGCCTACATGTTCTCCTTCCTCTGCATGTATGGATTCAATCCTTCCTGCAATGGGTGGTTTGACTTCTAATCGATTTTTAGGAATTGCAGTACCTGTTGCCCGAACAGTAACAATCAAATCACCTCGAGTCACACTCGTGGATTCAATTTTGAATTCTTGTTTTGATTTACCAGTTCCAAATGTGAAATACAATACCGCGCATACAATTAAAACAAAAAGTGAAACATAAAGTTTAATTTTCATCAAAACACTTTCCTAAATTACGTAGATATGTTGCTTCAGCTAGCCCAAGATCTCTTTTACCGATTAACAAATTTTTTTCCCGATTGATTAGATCATTCTCTATGATATCCCAATTTTCAAAACTGATCAGTCCATTGGAATATTGTGCCCTTGCGATTGTTGCCCTTGTATCGGAAGCCTTATAAAATTCGGTTAATACCAATAGTTGTTCGGAAGCATTTATAAAATTTAAATACGATTGCTCTATAGAAAAGGTGAGTAAATTCTTTTTTGAATCTCTAGTGTGAATTGATTTTTCATATTCAGATTTTGCAATTTTTACATTATAATAGTCTCTACCACCATTAAACAATGGATAGGTCAAATTGATTCCAAAACTATAATTTCTTGGTTTTGGTAACCAAACATCATCTTGTCTTGTCACTGTTGCACTTAGATTGAGGTCTGGATAAAAGCCAGCTTCAGCGATTCCTATATTTGCTTGGGCAGCTCGAACTTTTGATTGTTCTGCCATAATAGAAGGATGGGCATCAAGTAAATTCGACTTCTCTTTTTCGGAAATTTTAATTTCGACTATTGGTTCAGACATGAGTGGAACGTCCAAGGATACTTCAACTGGTGTCGCAATGATTCGTTCGATTTCTTTCCAATTGGTCTGGAATAGCCTTTCTGCAAATGAAACTTCATATTCAGATTGTTTTACAAAAGATTCACTCAACAAAAAACTTCCTTTGTGTTCCCTACCTACTTCATATCGAAGTTTAACCAAGTCTCTATTTTTAATGCGCCTTTCTTTGATTTTTAAGGATAATTGGTAAAGTTCCTTTGCATACAATGTTTGTGAGTAAGCAGACTTTAATTCAAAACATATTTTTAGTCTAGAATCATTTAATGTTTGTTTTGCTGCTTGTAATAATGCTTCTGTTTTTTCAATTCCACTTTTATCGCGAAATCCTGAAAAAAGATTTTGATTTGTGCTAAGTCCAACAGAATATCGGTTGATTGCAGTAGGCCTCGATTCGCCTGCATTTGTTTGTTGGGTTTGTGTGTTATTACTATTCGCTCCACCACTGATCAAAGGGTCATTGACGGTTCCAGATCCACTAAAGTTAGCTGATGATTGCCTGGCAGAGGCTAAAACATTGACTGTGGGAAGATAACCTGCATAACTCTTTTCATTTTCATAAAAAGCTTTTTCATAATCTGCCTTTACCGATAAATAATCGGGATTAAACTGCACTGCTTTTTGCCAAAGATCTTTTAGTTGGATCGGTTTTGTGACCTGCGCTGAAATAACAAAACTGAATGCCAAACCAAAAGATAAATAATACCAAACAAACTTCACTATATACTAAACCCATTTATGATGGAAAAAGTTCCCATCGGTATGAAAAAATCTTCAGTGAAATGGATTTTTTTAACAATTTGAACTACCAACTGCCAGAACTTCCACCACCACCAAAACTCCCTCCTCCCCCGCTAAACCCACCAGAACTACCTCCACTTGACCATCCACTGCTACTTCCACCTCGAGAACTACTTGCGAAACTACTATTTCGCATTCGTTTTCTTCCATGCGGTGTCAAAAGGTGATAAAGTTTATAAAGTCCAACTCCTATTGCGTATGTAAGGAAAACAATAGCTCCGATATTTGCTCCATGAATTGCAGTTGGAAAAATACTCCAAAATGGAAACAAAAAGAAATAGATAAACCAACCAACATAAGGAGCGTTAGCTGCAAAGTAAGTAAATACTCCGAGAATACTTACTACAAAAATCGATACGAAAATTTTTAATCCAATTGGCATCTCAGGACCTTCAGGAGCTATTTCACCCAAAAAAGAAAGAGGTCCAAGATGAGAAAAGTCTTCCTTTTCAGGTATGGTGTATTCTCCTTCAATTGATTTCAAGATTGCATTTACTCCATTTTGTATCCCAATATCATATTCTCCTTTTTTGAAAGAAGGTTTGATTTCATTCTCTATGATGTGATGGCACAAAACATCCGTTAAAACACCTTCTAATCCATAACCAACTTCGATCCTTAGTTTTCTATCTTCAATGGCAACAAGGAGTAACACTCCGTTATCCTTTCCTTTTTGCCCAAGTTTCCAAGTTTCGGCAACTTTTAGAGAGTACTCTTCCAAATTTTCTCCTTCTAAAGAAGGTGTAACAAAAACAACAATTTGATTGGATGTTTTCTTTTCATGGTCTCTTAGTTGTTTTTCAAGTGCAGAAATATAGTCTGAATGGAGTGTCCAAGTTTCATCCATGACTCTAGATTTTAACCGAGGGACATCCTTTGAAAAAAGGAAGATAGGCAGAACCAAAAGGAAAAAAACCAATAACCTTTGCATAAAAGGAGATTGGTTTAGGAAAAAAAAGTTACAAGAATTTTTTTACTACTTATGAACTCGTGTGGCACCGTAATAAGCCGAAATTGGTTTTAAATCTTCAAATCCAATCAAATTCACTTGCCCACCACGTTCTTCATAATCACGTTTAAAACTCTGCAAAAATTCAATAGCTGAAAAACCAATCATCTTCACATTTTCATCAAATTTTACATCAATCCTTTCGCCGAATGATATTTTCCGAAGAAGTAGTTTTAAAGATATCATATTGGAAAACAGAAGAGCATGTTTCACATACAAAGTATGCATCTTATTGTTTGATTCAATTTTAATATCAGCAATGAAAATATAACGAAACTTCACTCCAAAATACATTTGGATTAAAATTGCTGTAATGATCCCGCATAAAACACCAACTAACAGGTCTTCTACAATTGTAATCACTACAGTTACCAAAAAGATGACAATTTGGTCCCAACCTTTTTTATATGTTTCTTTAAAAACATGAGGTGATGCCAATTTTAATCCAACCATGATTAAAATACCGGCAAGTGATGCTAATGGGATTCTATGAATGAAGCCAGGAAGCAGCAGAATGAATAATAATAAAAACAAACCATGAAAAAAATTGGACCATCTAGTTTTGGCACCATTTTCAATGTTTGCAGAAGATCTTACCACTTCAGCGATAATGGGTAATCCACCAATCCATCCTAAAAAAAAGTTTCCAATTCCTTTTGCGACAAGTTCTTGGTCCATATTTGATTTTCTTCGGTAAGGATCCGTATTATCAACTGCGGTTGCTGTCAGTAAAGATTCTATACTTGCTATCAAAGCAATCGTCACTACCATCACCCAAAAGTTTCCATCTCTCCAACGAGAAAAGTTTGGAAAACTCAAACTTTCATAAATGTGATTAGGCAAATTTACTAATTTTTCAGGGCCAATTTGGTATGTTTGATTCAATAAAGTATAAGAATGTTCATCTGCTAAATCAAAAACAAAACCTAAAATAATTCCAACTAACACTGCAACTAACGGAGCAGGAAGTTTTTTAAAATATGGATTTTGAATTTTTGTAAGAAGTGATATGATCACAATCGCAGAAATACCAATCATAGCTACTTCAGGATTCAAATGCACAAAACTTGAAGGGATCTCTAATAGAAGACCTAAAATAGTTTTGGCATTTGGTGAAATTCCAAGAGCAACATAAAACTGTTTTGAAATGATGATGATTCCGATGGCAGCCATCATTCCATGTACAACAGAGATCGGGAAATAAATTGTGAGATTCCCCGCCTTTAAGATTCCCAAAAGTACCTGAATCAATCCTGCAAAAACAATTGCTGCCAAAGTGATCTCAAATCCCAATTTGGCATCTCCACCACCCATAACAAAAATCGAATTTAATACAACAGCAATGAGTCCAGCAGCAGGTCCATTGATTGTAAGATGAGAACCACTCATAAAAGAGACAAAGAGACCACCTACAATTCCGGAAAAAATTCCTGCCATTGGTGGTGCACCAGAGGCGAGAGAAATTCCTAAACAAAGTGGGAGCGCAATGAGAAAGACAACAAATCCGGACACAATGTCCGATCGCCAGTTTTCTTTTAGTCCAGGTAACCAATCTTTTGGTTTATCTTTGTTCATGCGAGAGTTCCTAATTAAGATTTATCTTTTTTATGATGAGACGAAGACTTTCTGAATTGATTGGGATTTACTCCGCATTGTTTTTTAAATTCCAAATAAAATGCGGATCTCGAACCAAAACCCGCCAGTTTTCCAACTGTAGCGACGTTTAATTCTGGTTTTTCGATTAGAATTTTTTTTGCTTCTTTTATTTTGTATAAGTTTAAGAGTGTTGGAAAATTAAATTGATACTCAATATTAATCAACTCGCTTAATTGGTGATAGGTTAGGCCCAGACGGCCTGCTATCATCTCTTCATTACAGTCGACATCCAGAAAAATTTTGTCTGATTCTAATAATGATTCTAATTTTGTTTTAAATTCTTTCGTATCAATTTTATTCGTGAAAGTTCGAAATCTTGTTTTTGTTTTATCACGTTTTTCATAATTTCTTAAAAATAAAAAACTACCAGCTGTCAAGAAGGGTAAGTAAAACACAGCAGCATAAATGAAAAAAGCTTGGTATGGATAAAAATCAAAATGGAATAATGTTTTTAGAAAGACTAAAAACAAAAAGAAAGCCCAACCTAAAAAATAACTTTTTTCTTCATCAATTTGGTTTGTGAAGAGCATCATATGGGTACTTCGTAAAAAATAAGCAGCGGACCCAAAGATGGTGAGTAAGATAAAAATTCTATAGTCATACATTCTTGGAAAAATGGGAACAAGAAGGTATAAAATTCCAGAGATAGCAAACAACCAAAAGAAAATTGGATGTTTTAAACTTTCGTTTGTGAATTTAACAAAACTGTAAAGATACAAAAAGAATACAAAGTGATTAATCGATAACAATAAGTAGTATGAGTGTGTGAAAAGATTGTTTCCGTTCCCTAATAGGGAGGACAATTCCTTTCCGTGGACTGAATAAACTAAAAAGAAAAACAATAAAAAATGAAAAAGAATCAGAAGGTATATTTTTTCTTTGGATTTAATGAATTCAGAAATTGCCCAACCAGTAGAAACAATCCCAACCATCAAAAAAAACAAAAAGGTTAAAAATCGAAAGAGTACGATGAAACGATAACTTGAATTGGATACTGTTCGAATGGGAAAATTTAGATTCTCATTGGATACCAGGAATAGATAAAAATCACGGGTTTCCTTTGCGTTTAAGGAAACATTAAAATGTGGGAAAGGAGACAAAAGTCCATGCCAATTTTCCCAAACATAACCATTGTATGTATTGGAAAATTCCCCTTTTTGGTTTTCCGAACAGATTTCAGCAGTGGGAATGTTGATCCATTGGATGAGAATGCTAAAATCGGAAGCCGTATCCATTTGGTTTTTCAATTGAAAATGGAGCCATTGACCATTTAGCGCCCGTTTGCTTCTCAATGAATCCTCAGATTCATTTTGGATCCAAAACATTTGTTTTAAAGTTTGGATTGAGTTTTTGGTACAGGAAGTAGGCAATTCACCTTTTACAGGTGCCAAAAATTCTACCGCATGACTGATATTTGTTCCGTAAAACGCTTCCGGTTTCCATAAACACCCTTCCATTCCTAGTAGAATGACTAAGGAGAAATAAACCCGAAAAAGAATGCGCATGGATTTCACCAATGTGCAAATAAATCATAAGCAAGAAAGCGAATTCAAGGTTGATGAATTTCGAATTGAAAGTATTTTTTGTCCAGTTTTATGATATTGGACAAATTGGGTGTCTAAAATCATGGAGAAAAAGAGGGACAAAAATGGATTTGCACAACGCTCTGAATAATATTTTAAACCCACCCGTACTATTTTTCTTTTTAGGAATGGGTGTTGTATTCTTTAAATCGGATCTCCGCATAACAGAAGGAGTATCAAAATTTCTCTCATTGTACTTGTTGTTCTCCATTGGTTTTAAAGGTGGTCATGAATTATTTAAATCACCTTTCGCTGAAGAACACTTACTCACACTCATAGCATGTATGTTTATGGCATGTTTTGTTCCCGTGTATTCATACTTCATCTTTCGATTGAAGTTAGACCATGCCAATTCTGCAGCACTTGCTGGAAGTTTCGGTTCTATTAGTGCAGTAACCTTTGTAACAGCGGGAGCTTTTTTACACAGTTACGGATTTGAATACCAAGGATTCATTGTTGCTGGAATGGCTCTTATGGAATCACCTGCCATTGTCATCGCTGTTATCATCGATCGCCTCGGTAAGAAAAAACAAAATGGAAATCCCTCTGAAAAAATCCAATGGAAACAATTGTTACATGAAGCTTTTTTTAGTTCATCTGTTTATATCTTAATTGGTGCTCTAATCGTAGGTTATCTATCAGGTGAGTCTGGATGGAATACAACAAAACCATTTACAGAAGATATCTTTAAAGGACTTCTTACATTTTTCCTTTTGGACAAAGGGATTGATGCCGCTAAACAAATGCGTGAGTTAAAAAAAGTTGGTTTTTTCTTAGTTGGATCAACTGTCATCATTATGTTTATCAATGTTGTGATTGCGATCTTTTTGACAAAAATCATTCAGATGCCAATTGGTGATGCATTAATGTTCGTTGTGCTATGTGCATCTGCTTCTTATATTGCTGTTCCTGCTGCGATGAAAGATTCAATTCCGGAAGCAAGTCCTAGTATATACTTAACTGTTGCTTTATCGATTGTTTTCCCAATCAATATCATCATCGGAATACCAGTTTATTTTTATTTATTGAAAGGATTATAAGAAAGAGTTAAATTCACCAAACAAATCGTTAGGAGAGATCAAAATGTGTCTGCCCCAAAATAGAGTTATCTTATTTTGTTTCATTTTGGTCTTTTCTAATGGTTTCCTTCTCTCAGAACCCGTAGAAGAAAAAACTCCCGAAATCCAATCAGAATCAAAACCATATGTTTCTCCTATGAAAGAGAAAGGATTGGATCCTGAATTCAATCGACATATGTTTGTGGAACCAACCTTATCGAAACATTCTGCAAATTCTTCCCAATTTTGGTTGAATGATGTTTTACGATTTGGATTGTACCTTCGCCCGCGCCAAGAGAGCCGTTATAATTTAGATTTTAATGCTTCTGACAAAGGTTATGTCGACCGAACCCTACAAACCTCATCTTTGTACTTTCTATTTGATCCAAGTCCGTATGTCCAAGCCAAGGTGACTTTACAAGATGCAAGAGTTTGGGGTGGAGAGTCTCCAGCGTCGACTGGTGACATTCGAGCCAATTTTTTCAATAATACTGCAGACGTTTATTCCCGTAACCAAACAAATGCAGTCTCAGTCAACCAAACGAGCGTTAGAGAGGCATTTGTAATAATCAACAAATTACCTTTTCAATCCAAATTCCAAGTGGGAAGACAAATTTGGGCTTATGGAGACCAAAGATTGATTGGTGGTGGTAACTGGACAGTGAATGGTTTATCCTTTGATGGTGCCAGACTCATGTTTCAATTTGAAAATGCCAAAATCCATTTTTTAATGGCTAGACCCTATTGGACACAAAGTGGACCCAATGGGGTTGTCTCTGCCAATGATCCAAAACTCAATTCAGCGGCAAATGGAACCGACACAACACTATTAGGAACTTATAATAGTTATACGATTCCTGACTGGGTGACATTCGATTTTTATAGTATAGGTATTGTTCGAAAATGGAAAAAAAATAATACAAATGTTATCACTGGTCTGCCTGAAACTTCTCCAGACGACCCCTTGGCATCAAATCGTAGCCGCCAAAACCAAAATCTGATCACAACTGGATTTCGAATCACAAATCGTACAAAAGGAAATTTTTTGCCAGAAGGTAAGTCTTGGGACTTTACTTGGGAATCAGCATTCCAATCAGGAACTTCTGGACGCAGAATCCAAGATCCTTACTTAAAAGAATACCTTCCAAATGAATGGGATAATACCAGAACCGAAAGAGAAAAATATACAGGACAAATGCACGTTTTCCAAACTGGATACACATTCTTTAGGAAACTAAGATTAGGTGGGCAAGTTTTATTTGCCTCCGGAGATAAAAATAGATCCGATGCCTCCGTCTCCACCTTCCAAATGCTTGCAAATCCAAGATTTGGAGTGATTCCTTATTTTAATAACGTGGCAGGAATTTCAGAAAATATCAATGCTCAAAATTTATATTCTAAATCTGTGAGTGTAACTTACACAACAGAAGGGTATGGAGAATTCCAAATCACCTATTTCCAAAATGATAAGGCTGAAAAACAAGATGCATGGTATGCAATCAGTGGTGCACCAAACTCTTCTTCTACGATTGGTGAAAAAAATCCAACCCCAGTGTCGTTTGAAAAAGGGAGTACAGAAAATTTCTCCAATCAATCGTATACTTCTCCCTATGCTTTAGGCAAACGAATTTACACAGAAGTGGATTTGACTTGGCACGGACAAATGAATGATTTTGTCTCACTTTGGTTAGGTGTAGGTTATCTGGAAGCTGGTGATGCGGTTAAAAATTACAGAAATAGCAAAATCCAATACAATCGCACCACCCAGTCCTTTGAATGGAACCAAAACTATTTACAGGGAAAAAACCAACTCGCAAGAGAAGCCTACATGGTCTATGCCCAGATCAATGCTGCATTTTAGGAAAAACGTTCGATTTTTCGCTGGATTATCATAGCATGGAAGCAAAACTGAGATTCGTCCATGTTGGAAGCCCACCACAAACAAAGAAGGATTCGCAATAGCCTCTCTCGCGAGGAAATTAGAGATGTATCCCTCCTCATTTTAAAAGAAGAAGGACTCGATGGGCTTTCCATGCGTAAAATTGCGAACCGGCTCGGTTGTAGCGTTGCAAGCCCCTATTCTTATTATGAAAGCCAAATTGACCTTGTCCAAGATTTGATCCGAACGGGAGAGGATGAGCTTCTCTCCATGTTAAAAAAAGCGAGTGCTGATGTCAAAACGGGATCTGCCTTTGACCAATTGGCCGCGATTGCACGTGCTTATTTCCATTTTGCCAGTAACAACCGAGAACTCCACAAAGTGATGTTTGTTACCGACTATGGTGGAGTTCATAGAAAGGCATTCCCTCAACTTCCCAAAAGTTATCGGTTTTTTTTAGAAACAGTTAGAATTGGTTTTGATTCTGGCGAGATTCCATACCCCAAAAACGAATACCCTGCCATTGCAAGGTTGATGTGGAGTTGGATGTATGGAGTAATCGTTTTGGATATGACAGGTATGCTCCGAAAAAGAAAAGGAGCAGGGAATCCGATTGAAGAAGGAATTTCCTACTTTCAGAAACTACTTAGCAAAAAACCAACCTAGCCAATGCTAGGTGATACTTCCATACCTTCTTCATCAGTGTCCAAAACATTTTGGACGACTTCTGTCTGAATGATTTGATTTTTTCCAACTTGGTTGAGTCTGATCAATTCCGTTTTGATAAATGCCATTGTTTCATTATTATCATTCACTTGCCAGACAGGATTTCCAACAGTTAACCGAATTGGTTTGTTTAAGTTGTATGCATCTAAATACAAAGGAACAATTGGCAAATTGTAACGTTTACTCAATACCACCATTCCTGGAAATAATTTTCGAGACTTACGAAATCCTCGGTACCAAGATCCTTCAGGAAAAATTCCAATTCCCAAATTCCCTTTTTTAATCCTTCTTTGGAAATCTTTGATTGTCACTGGGTCCGATTCATTTCGGTTTAAGGGGATTAAGTCGATTGATTTAACAATCCCTTTGACAATTTGTTCTTTTCGTTTGAGCCATTTTGACTTTCTGCCTTTCTTCCCCATTCCTGAATCATAACTTGTTAACGCAGTTGTATAAATTCCATATCGTTTGAGAACTCCACGAATGACAAATGCATCGTAAGGCATTGTGATGATTTTTAAAAATTTATTTCGTGGTTTGATATGATTTGAAATCAGAATCATAGATTTGCCGTTTAACTGGCGCAAAATGAAGTCGTTCTGAATTTCTACTTTTTTGTTTCCGTATTTTAATCTCATGGGTTTCACCACAATCCACATCAATACAAAACCAATAGACCTTCCGACATAATAAAACATATCTTTTCCTCTTAATTGGTATGTGTCTAAAATTCCTATTTGGTTGCAAAAGATTCACAAAATCTTTGGCTACAATTTGAATACATTTCTGTTTCAAATTGTACGAGGTTTGTTAGTAGAAATCCTGGATTTAAAAATTTGACAATCCTTGCCTTCACAAAAACCTGGAAAATACCTTCAGGGAGGAAACAGGTGTAAATCCTGTGCTGACCCGCAACTGTAATCCAAACAACTGTTTGGTGAGCCAGATCTTCCCCGTAAAGAATTCCTCGCGGAAATGGAACTTTACACACTGAATCCAAATGCCCACCATTTGGAGGATAGGGGCCCCGAAGGCATCGGGGCACCCGAAACAAGATTTACAAGGATAACTTTTCTATTTGGAGATTCACTCCAAAGGAATCACTCATTGTCTTTCATTGCCAAGGAGTTCCCTAAACTTTTAAAAATTTAGGAAACGTTTATGAAACGAACACACTTACAAACAACAGTCTTAATCGGACTACTCTTCTCTTTTTCCTTTTGCCAAATGGAAAAACAAGTTCCGGAATCTGAATCACAAACAAATCTTTTGGTTGGACTACTTGCAGGAAGTGCTTTATCAACTTCGTTTTTATTAGAATACAATGGACAATGGAACGCTGGTTATACGTATGATGCAAACAAACAAGTGACACAAGCTTCCTTAACAGGAAGGCTCATCATCGCAACAAATCCTGATGGTTCCGGTAGTATCATTTCAGGGTTTGAAAAAAACTCTGATTACTTTGGTGGTGGGGATACAACCTATCGCATTTTATCCTTCGACAAATCCACACGTAGAATGTATTACCAAAATACACCAGGAGGAAATAACTTTTCCAATTCCACTTTTGGTAGAATCGATTATACTCCAGTGACTACCACTGGTTGTGAACTAGGTGCCTCCAAATGTTTTTATTTTTGTGAAGCAGTTTCTGGTAAAACGACACTTGCAGAAGTGCAAGCAAGCACAGTAACAAGTAATGCAACGAATTTTGCATCCAATGGTTGTGGTGGTTTTACATTCAGCCGATCACTTTCTAGAACCCAAAACTCAACTTGGACTGGACTTTAAACAGATTTTTTTTTACACTGGAATAGACACCACAACCAAGATGAAAACTAAACTAATTCATTTCCTTCTCATTTTCTCCTGTTTGTGGACTTTCCATTGCAAACCTTCTCAGTCGTCCTCATCGGAGGAGACTCTTGCGGCACTCATTCCTTTACTTGGTGCAAGTGCCAATGCTTCTGTTTGTCCTAAATCAACACTCCCTTCCGACATTTTCCTTGCCAATACAGTGGTCAGTGCCTCCGCCAATGTATCTGGATTTTCTGATCCGAAAAAAGCCATCAATGGTGTTTGTGGTGCAGGAGAACTGGTTGGGTCACTCGATGTGTATGCTTTGGAGACCACTGGAGCCGGCGCTTCGATGGTCCTCAGTTGGGGTGGTCGGATTGTAAAAAACGTACAGGACAACGACTTCATTGTGTATGACAATAGCTTTCGGATCTCGGGGGAAACCAATACCTATGCTATGGATCCCTCTGTGATCCAAGTCTCCCTAGATGGAACCAAATACTGCGGTTTTAATCCAAGTTATACGGAAGGAAATATCAACCTGATTGCCAGCTGGACAAAGTTTGGTGGCTTAAGACCAGTGTATTACAATATGACCACCAATCCCTTGTCAAACGAGGATTTATTCAGTGACGTTGGAAGTGGCTTTTTATTGGGTGGTGGGGACGGATTTGATTTGAATGATTTAGATCCAAATGATCCAAACGATGTGAATTGTGATACAACTGCAGCCAATGATATCAAATCGAATGGATTTAAATTCATAAAAATCACATCTGCAAGTAACGTAGTCAACCCAGCAACCAGTTCCAATTTCCCTTGGCCACCAGGTAGTTATAATGGAAGTGATATCGATGGAGTGGTTGCACGCGAAGTCCAGTGATCCACACACCATTATGTCAGATGGGTTCATAGTTCTGAACCAATTGTAAAAAACAGTTCAAAATAGTTCGTATTTCAGTTGACCAATTTGGAAAAAGAGTTCTTTTTTTAGAACCACTCCTCTGGCGTATTCACTTTGAGCGAAAACCTATATACACAAAAAATATCCATTCAGGATGAGATGCCCAGGTTATCGGCACAGGCCAACCTCCTGAAGCTCCTGCTTGAGCCATATTTAGATTCCATCGAATATGAAAAAGAAGTGGGAACGGCTCTGGATGCGGGAGCAGGTCCAGGGGTACTCACCAGTTTTCTCATGAAGAAAAATCCAAACCTCAAATGGTCTGCTTGTGACATCTCCGAGGATATGGTCCAATATTGTAAGTTGGTGTATCCAAAAGTAGACTGGAAGGTCTCGGATGTTCGTTCATTGGATTACCCAGACAATCATTTTGATTTTATTTTTAATTCGATGGTGCTCATCCACATCAAAGAACCAGAAAAAGCTCTAAAGGAATTCTACCGAGTGCTAAAACCAGGTGGAAAGGTTCTCATCCATTGTCCAAATGACAAAACCTTCACAGGCCCACAGGTACTTTTGGATATGGTAGCCAAACATGCAACCATCCATCCAGCCGACAGGTTTGTGATGGAAAAAATTCCCGGAATGATGGAATCTTTGGGGTTCCAATTGAAACACCGAACAGACTTCATTGCGTCCAATGATGGCAATGATGACAAACCAACAGTCGATTACCCAAAAATTCATTTGGGAATGATGACAGGATGGTCTATGATGTCTTTTATGGGACATCCAGAAGGGATGCAGGATTTATATTCCAAATTACAATCCGAATACATGTCCAATCGTGTGAAATTCACGATCAAATTAGAAACACATTTGTACCAAAAATAAACGGAGGCAAAATTGAACCAAAAGGCACCCATCATCATCGGTGAATACCACATCATTCCAGAGAATTTGCCTGCGGATGGCCAACTGAGATTGGTATTCCAACCGATCGATATGACCACCTATTGGCGCCGATGTGGTCTCACAGCCAATTTCGTTGCGGGATTTTATTCGTATTGTTACGAAGCAAGTGAAACCAAAGCCAATTCACTTTCCACGATCATCAATGAACTTTTAGAAAATGCTTCTAAATTCTCTAAAGCAAGAGAAGGTAGAATCAATGTAGAATTAAAACAATATGGAAATCTTTTAAGAATTGATGTTTTAAATGTGGCGTCAAAAACCTTAAGAGATAGTTTTGAGCTTTTTGTGAACAAACTCATATCAGAAAACGTGGAGGAGATGTATTTTTCTACACTCGAAACCAAAGAAGATGGAGATACCAAGTCTGGACTTGGTCTTCTCATGATGTTAAAAGACTATCCGGTTCGTTTTGGTTATAGTTTCACTGAGATCGATGCCGATACTCATGAAATCACGGTAAGAGCAATTATCAACGTAGAAGAGATATAATAGGCGAAGCTTCATGGAAATCAAAGACTTAGATTACAATATTCAATACGACGAAGCCACTAAGACTGTCAAATTCACTGGATCCATCCGCTTGCAGAACTTACCCGCTTATGAACCTATTAAATTATTTTTAAGAGATGTTGCCAAACAATGCCAAGGGGCACTACTCACGATGGACTTTCGTGAACTTCAATTTGTGAACAGTTCGGGGATCACTACCCTTTCCATGTTCATTATTGATTCTAGAAAAAGTGCTACTTACCAAATCAAAATCCAAGGATCCCTCAATGTTTCTTGGCAGTCAAAATCTCTCTCTAACTTCAAAAAACTTTGGGACCAAGTGGTTTTGGAAATTTCCTAAACCACTAACGTTTCACGATTTACCTCGAACTTCCGCCCATCTCGTACAACCTTCTAAATTCGAGCATGCGGCGGGACATTTCGTTGAACCTCTGCGCTAAAATCACAAACAAATTGGTAAGTAATTTTACCGCTAATGTGGGACTTTGGATTTCCAATTTTTGAAATTCATTGGGTGTAAGGATGAGAAGTTTCGCATGATCTCTTACAATGATATCTGCGTTTCGGTTGGACTTCGCTACAAAACCAAGTTCTCCAAAGATCTCCCCTTGGTTTAAGATGGAAATGGTAGATCTAACTCCATCTTCTCTATTCACCACAACTTCTACACTTCCATCCAATACACAAAACAAACCTTGGCTTTCTTGGTTTTGGTGGAACACGACATCACCATCTTCATAATCAATTAAATCAAGCATGGAGAGAAGTTTTTTAGACTCTTCCTCCGTAAACCCTCGTAAAAACGAGAGAAACTGGCTTGGGGGAAGCATCATATCATGAACAATATTTTGCCAAACTTCATCTCCTTCCATTGAGAAGAGAGGTCGAATATCTTTATATTCAGGGAATTTGGTTTCAAACAAATGAGCAAGTTCTGTTCCGGCAGGAAACCTTTTCGCCAAACGAAGGAATGGTGAATGAATTTGTTTTAAGTATTCATTGTCGTCTAACAAGAATACCATGGGAATCACAATGCCATATTCAGGGTGGTGGATGTTTTTTTTGTACATCCGATATCCAACTTGGTTGTACAATCGCACCAAATGTGGATTGGTATCAATAAAATCGATGACGATTCCATTTTCCCTAGCATGTTCATAAATCTTCATACAAAGCATACTCGCAGCTGCCGTATGACGGTATTCACGTTTCACCATAAGTTTGGTCGACATGGAAACTTGGTCAGGGTAAAAGGGGCGGAAAAGATCCATTTCATATAAGTCTTCGCATTCCAAAATTCCATCCCTGCGGAAGTTGATACGAACGGTGCCGATGATCTCACCCTCTTCCGTTTCAGCGAGGAAAAGGTGGCCCGTTTCATCAAACGGTTCTTTGATCATTTTGGTGGTATGGTCCGCATATTCCTGGACCCTGTTCATTTCTTGAACATATATGTCGTAGCGGAGGTGGTAAATTTTATTACGATCTTCTTCCGTTGTTGCTAAATGGACTTTGATATGACTCATACGCGCCGTCCTCCTTAAAAATTTGAAAAATCATTTGCAATTTATGCAAAATGTATGACGTTATCAGTTAATTTTCCGCATTCTCTAGAACGAAATATAAAGAAAGAAACCTTTACTCTATGCCGCAATCCTCTTCCAACGAAAATCGCTTCGTCCTCTCGGACTACTACAAGAAACAACTTAAAGAGATTGCCTTCCAGGGGGAATTTAGGGCCGAAACCTTCGCCACAAAATTCCGATTTTTTTTCCTGGGGTTTTTGGTTATCTTTGCCACTCTCGGACTCCTATCGGGTCGTCCTCCTGTAGAGTTTTATTACCAAATCTCTGCCATCTTAGTTTTACTCTGTTACAACTTCGTTGTACTGTATTCATTAAAGAAGTCGGGTAAATATCTCAATATATTTAAATTCTCTTCTTCTTTTTTAGAGATCACTCTCCTTACATTTGTTACAGGGTATACGGCTTACTCCCAAAAAAACCCAAGTCTTGTGTATGCAGCACCGATGATTTATGTCTTCTTCATCCTCATCGCTCTTGCATCCATACGTAATAATACTAAGACTATCATCTTTGCAGTGATTGTACTCATTGTTGAGTATGCATCACTCACCATTTATTTTTATCCTGAGATGACTGACCTCAATGCAAAACTCATGGAGTTGTCACAATATCTCAAACCAAACTTCTTAGAAGAAAATAGTTCCTTCTTCCTTGTCAGTGCAGTACCGATGGGAATTTTTCTCATCTTACTGTACATGATCGTTACAGGTGGTTTGATTTTATACGCCATCCTCAATACATCCCGAACCACACAAGAACAAGCTGACTTAATTTTTAACACCGAAAAACAAGCCATCCTTGAAGAGAACATGCGTCTCGGTATGGAATTAGACGTAGCAAGGCAAATCCAAGCCATGGTACTTCCCCGCAATGAGGAATTAAAACAAATTGGAGAGTTAGAAATTTCAGCTAGGATGGACTCTGCAAACGAAGTGGGTGGAGACTATTATGATGTTGTCCACCATGAAGACGGAACGGTATACATAGGTATTGGAGACGTAACAGACCATGGACTTGCTTCTGGTGTTGTGATGCTCATGACACAGTCCGCATTTATCACAACCTTACGATCTCAAGTGATTTCTTTGCGCGAATCACTTCGGTCAATTAATTCTATTTTGTTTTCCAACATCCACATGAGGATGAATGACATTCGTAACCTAACACTCTCTTTGTTTTCTTACAAAAACGGAGTGTTTACGACAGCTGGACAACACGAAACCATCATGGTTTACCGCCATGCTTCGAAAAAAACAGAAATCATTGATACTGTCGACAATGGAATGTTAGTTGGTCTAACAGAATCCATTGATGAATTCATCCATGAAAAACCCATTCCTTTACAACCTAAGGATATCATCTTACTCTATACAGATGGGGCAACAGAAGCAGAAAATCCAAAACGAGAACAGTTCGGATCCCATCGATTGATTGAATCCTTGGAAAAACATGCGGACCTTCCATCAACGGATGAAATTTTAGCAGCTATCTTCCAAGACATTTATGTATTCATTGATGGAATGGATGTATACGATGACATCACTATCATGATCATGAGGAAACGAGGCTAAGACATTATGGAGAATGAAAAAGTTTTGGAAGAGGAACGAGCCAAATATGCGGAGTTGGAAGTTCTTTACCAAAACATCATTGATCATTCTACAGAAATTGAGAACGAACTCTTAGAGAATAACAAAAAGATCCAAATGTATTTGGATCGTATGCGCCGTTACCTTTCACCTCAATTGTATGAGATGATCACAGGTGCAGAAGTGGAAACATCGATTTCCCACCAAAGGCGAAAACTCACTATCTTTTTCTCTGACATTGTTGGTTTTACTACCATTACAGACTCAATTGAACCAGAAATCCTTTCTGATTGTCTCAACCAATACTTGGATGTAATGTCAAGTATCGCTATTAAATACGGTGGAACCATCGATAAATTCATTGGTGATGCCATAATGATTTTTTTTGGTGCACCAACATTTGAAAACGACAAAGCTCATGCATTAAACTGTGTTAAAATGGCAATTGAAATGCGTGATAGTTTGCCTGCGTTAGACGAGTATTGGAGAAAATCTGGTATCAACCACAACCTAACATGTCGAATCGGAATCAATACAGGTTATGTGACTGTTGGTAATTTTGGAACAAATGAAAGGATGGATTACACCATCATTGGTGGTCCTGTGAATGTTGCTTCTCGTTTAGAACATGCATCTGAGGCAGGAGAAATTTTGATTTCAAATGCAACCAAATCCTTGATAGACGAATATATTGATACCATTCCCAAGGGAGAAATTGTTGTAAAAGGTGTACACACTCCAATTGAAACGTTTCAAGTGATTGGACTCAAAGATGAAAAAGATAAAAAGGACAATCCATTCTTAAAATTTGATGGAAAAGGTTTCCTTCTCAAACCATTACACTTTGACAAACTCAGCACAAACCCCGAAGAACGCCGATTAATGCAAAATGCATTAGAAAAAGCGCTTGCGGCATTGAAGTAATTCCGCTACATTTCTTAGTTGAACTACGAATATGCGAAAATATGGCAATCTAACTCACACTGCTTTTTCTGAAAAAGAACCAGAATCCATCATTGAAATCCATTTAAAACCTTTGGATCTGATGCGTTACTGGCGACGTATTGGAATTCTCTCCGATTTTATCGGTTATTTCTATGGGTTTTCATTTTTACCCAATGTACCTACCGATTCGATGGACATGAAAAATTCGGAGATTGTCAATTCGATCTCCACTGTGTTTAACGAACTTTTGGAAAATGCAGCAAAGTATTCTTATGATAAAAAAGCAGATATTGAAATTTCTCTAATCCATCGTGGAAAATCCTTTGAGATGTTAGTCCGAAACAAAACGAATGAATCAAATGTATCGGCTTATGAATCTAGTTTAAAAGAAATTTTCTCTGCAAAAGACTTAGAAAAATTGTACTTCCAAAAAATAGAATCCAATGACCCTGATTCCAGTCGTTCGGGAATTGGTCTTATAATGGTATTAAAAGATTATCCTGTGGAAATGGAAGTGACTTTAGAATCGGAAGGTGATTCCACCATCATCACAAGCCGAATTGTTTACTTTACAGACGTGTCCCTTCAATCATAATTTCCAATATCTGTAAAACTTCCTTTTGAAAGGTCTTTTTTTCTTCCTCAGAAGATTGGATCGATTTCCATTTCCGTTCATTCAGTACGGCAAATCCATGAACACCACTCCAAAAACTCATCATGAGTGTTGCTGTTGGTACTGATTTTTTTAAGACCAATTGGTTTTGTCCATATTCAACTATTCGAAACATACCCATGTATGCTTCATTTCCACATTCTCGTAAATCATCAGACAATGGATCTCCAGAAACATAAATTTCACCACCAAACATAAGTTCTGTTCTACGTGGGTTATTGAGTAATAAATAAATGTACTCTTCTCCGGCCTTTCGGATTTTTGTTAACGGATCCTCTGAACTGTCCCAAGCCCGTTTCATCGCAAGTGCCAGTTCTCGAAAACCTTCTGCAACTAATGCTTGGAGCAGGTCCATTTTTTTGGGAAAATGCCTGTAGGGGGCCGTATGGCTCACACCTAAATCAGAAGCAATGTCCCTAAGGCTAAGCGACGAAACTCCTGTTTTTTCCAAAACCTTCCGAGAGTGTTCCAAAACCTCTTCTCGTAAATTCCCGTGGTGGTACCCAGCAGTTTGGGACATAGAAGGTTTTGGTGTGGGAGTTTTCGATTTTTTGGGAGTTGTTTGTTTTTTGAGTGGTTTCATAAAATGTTTACAATGTATACTTTTTATGTTGACAGAGCCTACATGCAGGTTTACACTGTCTACATTATGGAATACACCAACATCAAAAAACAACCACTTTTTTGGAATGGAATCTCAATGGCAGTGCTCACGATAACCATGATTCCCCTGCTTTTATTAGATACAAGAACCCTTTTGGGAGTAAATCTTTGGATCAAACCTATCAAGTTCTCTTTATCTCTTGGGATTTATTCGTTTTCAACCCTTTGGGTTTTGGAACGATTTTTGGCAGATTGGAAGTTCAATCGAAAAACTCAAATAACACTCACCATCACCTCCGCCATTGAAATTATCCTCATCACAATGCAGGCAGCTAGAGGAGAAAATAGCCATTTTAATGTTTCCAATACTTGGAACCAAATTGTGTTTTCTGTTATGGGAACCAGTATTTCCATTTTTTGGCTTTTCCACTTAGGTATGATCCTACCCATCTTCAAACAAAAACAGATTCCAAAGGCAGTGAAAGAAAGCCTACTTTGGGGACTTTTCATCGCTGGTTTTGGAATGATTATTGGTTTTTTTATGACAACTCCACGCCCAGAACAATTGGAACTGATGAAACAAGGAATTTACCAAACAAGTGGATCACATAACTTTGGAAAGGGGGAAGCAGGACAAGGCCTCTATTTTTTTGGTTGGAGTACGGTGATTGGTGACATGCGAGTCCCTCATTTTTTCGGAATGCATGTGATGCAGGTTTTCTTTGTATTGGCGGCTTTTCTAATGCCACTTCTGGAAAGGAAAGAACATAGGATGATCATTCGATTGATTGGATTTTTTTTACTCATGATGAATGGATTGATGGTGGTTCAAACATTGATGGGATACTCGATTTTCGGTTTCCATCGTTATTTTACAGGTAGTTATGGTTTAATTGTTTTAGTTCTGACGACACTCTTCATTCGTCTATTTTCCTCTCCAAAATTCTTTGTAACAAAGGTAACCACATGAACTCATCTCTTATGTTTACGATTGCAAATTCGATTGCACTCCTTTCCTGGTTTGTATTAATCATTACACCAAACCAAAATAAGGTGATACCATACCTTCGCGTTATGATTTCGGGTCTATTTCTTGGAGGGTTATACATTTTTGCCCTGTCTCTAGGTTTTGGGAAGGCAGAAGGCAATTTTTCAAGTTTGGAATCGGTGCGTTCTTTATTTACAAACGATGAATTTCTGTTAGCTGGATGGGTGCATTATCTATCATTTGATTTGTTTATCGGAACTTGGGAAGCAGAAGATGGAAAGTCAATTGGAATCCATCGATTGTACCTTGTTCCCATTCATTTCCTCACTTTCTATTATGGTCCAGTGGGACTCGTTTTGTACTTGATCGTTAAGGTGATCAAAACAAAACGATTTGGATTTTAACCACCATACACATCAAGGAGAGAAAGAACCCTTTGGTAACGGTTCTTTTTCTCTTCGTCTGATTCCAGTTCGGCAATTTCTAAATTTTCAAAGGCTAAATCACGGCCTGTTTTTTCCTCCAAGGTTTTCCCATTTGCTTTCGCTCCCGATTCGAGTAATAAAGCAAGGACAGAAGAATTTCCAAATTTACAAGCTTCGTGTAGAGCAGTACTGCCAATTTGATCCGTTATGTGAATGTCAACACCTGCTTGGATGAGTCGTTTTGCCAAACTTGGTTCTCCAAAAACAGAACACCAATGGAGAGGTGACATTCCATTTACCGATTGTAAGTTTACCATAGCTCCACGTTTGATGAGTTCATCCATGAGTGCAGTTTTTTCTTGCAAACGAAGTTTGTTGTCTTGGCATAATTTGAAGATGGCAGATTCTCCATTAGCATCTAAAATATTGGGGTTTGCACCTCTTTCCAATAATCGCATACAAGATTTGAATTTAGAACGTACAAAAGCCTCTTGTAATAAAGTAAAACCAAGAGGATTGCGAATGGAATCTTTAATGATATAATCTAAGGATCCAACTGTTCTTACAAAAGAATCTAATAAATAAACATCATCTTCATCTAACCAATCTAAAGTTTTATCTTCATTTTTAGTTTCTAATTGATTTCCTAAGTTTTGGTGGTATTCCTCTGGAAATTTTGATTTGAGAATGGGGATGAAGATTGGTTCGGATTCTGAATGGCAAACAACATCATGAATGATATGCCAATGGTTTGCATTTGGTTTTAATTGATTGGAAATTAAAAAAATAAAAGTTTCGTTCAGTTTTCTCTGAGTGAGTTGGAATTTTGCTTGGATGTTTGTTTCTTTGAAATGTACTTCCGAAACAGTTGTTTGGTTTTCGGGCCAGTGATACATCACAAGTGTGAGTAATTCATCTTTTTCTTTTTCTGTTAATGATGGATAATGTTTTTGTAATAATAATATATTACCAGACAACGCATAAATTTTGGATGCTAAATAACTTGAGATAAAATCGGGAAGTTCTTTGTTTGCTACTCCATATTCATCAAACTCAATTTTATAAATATGAGTAGCTGTAAAACTACCGTGTAAAAACGTATTCCACTCATCGGAAATTGCCAAATACAATTTTCCATTCACAAGTGCATGGTCATAATCTTCTACCGTTAAGGAAAGTCTAACAGGAGAAATGTTGACATTATGATTGATGATGATACTGAGAGTTTTGGAAGGTGTCGTTGTTGTGATATCATAATCAAAATTTTTTAAACGAACAATTTCAGGAAGTCCAGAGATAGAAATCCGAACATCATCATCGTTTCCCTCCTCATCTTTCAAAAAAACTAACTCTTCATTTGACCACTCGGATACAAAGTTTGTGGTATACCTTCCAAAAATTTGTCCTTGAAGGGTATGGTTGGGAATTTGACCTATAAAATTTAGATCAAATAACACGAGTGAGTCGGATCTTTCACCAGTGAGGTTCTTTCGAAAATCAAAATGGTTCCAAATGGAACATTTTTTACATCGGTATTTTCCTTTTTTGCCTTCCAGTTTGGATGAGGAAATGGAATGACCGCTGAGACAATTGGAGCAGGATAAAATCGTTTTCATATTTCGCTTGTTCCGATAAAGAATCTAAGAGACTTTACCATGATCAATCGAAAATTAGAACCTCTAAAACATTCAGGTAGGGATTCATGGGACAAAATCAATATTTAATCATAGGTGGTTCGGGGGAAGCCGGACAAAGTGCCATCCAAGCCATCCGTAGCTCAGATCCAGATGCCTTTATCATCACTTCCACAACAACTAATGAACCTGTGTCGAATTCAAACCTAACCTTATTTGGAAAACGAGCAGAACCTGGGCTTACTAGTTCTATCGTTGATGATTTTGAAAAACATGGTAGACCCAAACAGATTAAGGCTCTCATTTACACACCGGCTCTTGGTGAAGTAGGTTTTCCCATTGAAGAAAGTACAAACGAACAAATCAAGAATACCTTGGGAATTTGTTTGGATCCCATGGTGAGTTTGGAAAAGGAATTTGGACCGGAACTCACTGTCGCCTATTCAGCGTTTTATTGGTTAAGCCATACGTTGGCATTTTATGGATCCATGGGAATTGCAAAATACAAGGCTGATCTTTGGGCATTTGAGAATCCAACAAAACGACGGATTGTGCGAGCAGGGACATTTTTTTCTAAAAGTGTAAGAGGAATTTCGATCGTTTTACAAAGGACAATGAAAAAAACAAACCACCCTGACCTTCTACGACTCAAAAACAAATTTGAATCATCTAACGAGAAGTTTATGGACTTTTTCCTATCCTATGCTTGGGAACACGAAAAAGAATCCTTTCAAAAACAGTTTGGCACACCCTACAGACCTACTGTAAGAGAAGACCTTACACGTGGTCTCATAAATGCACTACAAACGAAATCACCGATTGTTACTGTCCTTGGTGATTGGACTTGGGAAGAAACAGAGATGCCAAAATTGCCAAACTGGTTCCAACAATTTTAGTTGCCAAATTTTGAGAAAAGGCTAATAGTAGACCGTTCGGTATACGGAGTGTCATATGTTACGACTAGTCTTTCGAAAAAAAGGAATCCTTGAATGGGAAGAAGTAGAAACACCTACTATCACTGGTGAAAACCAAGCGCTAGTGGAACCCATCGCCATTGCTCGTTGTGATTTGGATTTACCCATCGTGCGGGGAGAAACATTATTCCGTGCACCATTTCCCGTAGGACATGAGTTTGTTGGTCGTATCAAAACTCTATCGGACGAACTCATTGGACAATTCCAAATTGGATCAGTGGTTGCGATTCCTTTCCAAATCTCTTGTGGAACCTGTCCTGCGTGTTTATCGATTCATACCAATTCATGTGAAACAGTTCCTTATACTTCCGCTTATGGAATGCCACCTGGTGCTCACAATGTAGGTGGTGCAATTTCAGAACTCATCAAAGTTCCATACGCAAAACAAATGTTACTTCCTATGGATCCTAACATTAACCCAGTTGGCATTGCAAGTTTCAGTGATAATATTGCCGAAGTTTGGAAGTTGGCAGGTAGATTTTTAGAACGAAAAAAAGATCCTAAAACACTAGTGGTTGGTGGGAACGCGGGTAGTATTGGACTTTACACAGCTCTTTACCTCCACCAAACAAAAAAAGCTGAAGTGCTCTATGTGGACACTGACCGCAGTAGAATCGAACTTGCTACATCACTAGGAATCTCAGTGAATCATGTAACGACATTCCCAAAACCAAGTGAAAAGTTTGATTTGGTTTGTGATGCTTCTGCCACAAAAGAAGGTTGGGAATTTGCCACTCGTTCCATGGGAAAAAATGCAATCCTCAGTTCAGCATCGATCTTTTGGACCAATCGTTTTGAAATTCCATATTTGGAGATGTACAATCAAGGTGCGGAAATCCATATCGGCAGAGTGGAATCACTCGATTCTATGAAAGCACTTTACCCCGAAATCCAAAATGGAATGTTTACACCTGAAAAAATTGTCACAAAAATTGTTTCCTTTGCAGAAGCAAAAGAAGCATGGTTGGAAGAATCAATCAAACTGGTGGTAACTCGTTGAAATTGGAATTTGGACTAAAATTCAATTTAGATTTGCGATACGGATTTTGTTTCCTTATCCCTTTTCTTTTAGTTGCACCAATTTTTTCTGAATCCATACAAGAACGTTTAACGCCACCTAACGGATACAGTCGAATCACTTACCCAAAAGAAAGTTTTTCTACTTACCTACAAAACTTTCCATTAAAACCTAAAGGAAGCCCTGTGTTTTTGTACAATGGAAATAAAAAACAAAACCAAGTCCATGAAGCTGTGTTAGATTTTCCCTTACTGGAAACAGACCTCATCCAATGTGCTGATGCGGTCATGAAACTTCGGGCAGAGTATCTATATTCGCGAAAGGAATGGGAGAAAATCAATTTTACCATCAGCAATGGAATGTTAGTTCCCTTTTCTAGATTTGTAAAAGGTGACCGAGTGGTTGTGAAGGGAAATAAAACTAGTTGGAAAAAAAGGATTGCAAAAAAAGGAACTAACCGCGATGTGTTCGAAGTTTATTTAAAATTTATTTATAGTTATGCGGGAACCATTTCACTCCAATCAGAACTTAAGAAAAAACAACTCAAAAATTTGGAACCGGGGGATGTATGGATCCAAGCAGGTTCGCCTGGGCATGTGGTGATGGTTGTAGACAAGGCCCAATCAAAAGAGGGAAATACTTTATTTCTGTTAGCGCAGAGTTATATGCCTTCCCAGGAAATGCATATTTTAAAAAATACTACAACCAACTCTCCATGGTTTTCCTTACCACAAGGAGAATTTTTTCAAACACCTGAATGGGAATTTATGGCTAATGCCTTATACGGTTTTCGTAAATAACCTGACTCCTTTCCCAGTTTCAGATTCTAAATTACAGTTTTCACTTTTCAATTCCTATGGAACTTACATATTGTCTTTCAGATGGCTCTGATACAACACATCGCAATTTACTGTGGTTCCTCTTCTGGACTTAACCCTTCCTATCACAAAGAAGCTTTCCATTTGGGTGAAATTCTTGCAAAACACCAAATGGGAATTGTGTATGGTGGTGCGAGTGTCGGACTAATGGGAGCTGTGGCAAACGGTTGTTTGGAGAACCATGGTAAGGTCATCGGTGTGATCCCAACGTTTCTGAAACGAAAGGAAATAGAACATATGGGACTTTCAGAACTCATCCAAGTGGAATCGATGCACGAAAGGAAACGAATTATGTTTGAACGTTCGGATGCTTTTCTCGTGTTACCTGGTGGTTTTGGAACCATGGAAGAGTTTTTTGAAGTGGTCACTTGGTCACAACTGGGACTTCACAACAAACCCATTGTATTATTGAATTGGAATGAGTTTTATGACTCACTTGTCCAAATGTTCCACACGATGGTGGATTCTGGTTTTTTAAAAAAGGAAAATATGGATCTCGTGATTGTCCTAAGGGAATCCAAGGACTTACTCACTCATTTGCAGAACTATTCTCCGTCTAAGACAGAGAAATGGTTGTCGGAAGATTCCATCTAATGAAGATTCACCGGGAAGGAAACCTAAGTTTATGTTCTCTTGGTCGCATTCAAAACAGACTCTAAAAATACTCTTTGTCCTCATTGGGATTTCCGTTTCGACCGGACTCATTCCCTCTCTTTTTGCGAACCCCGATCAATTTGATGGAGACATTTACTATATCGATACAGTTGGCCAAAATCGTCCGAGACCACCACAAAGACCACACCCGGATTTACATGTTCCTTCTGTTCCCGTAAAACAAGATGTCACCGCATTTTCCAATTGGACTACCGATAAAACAGCATACCCTTATATCCAAACAACCATTAACTTTGTGGAAGGTCATTTGTCCTTTAAAGCATTTTTGTCCGATGGAACAGAAGTTTCATATTCCACAAGAGGGGAACATGTCCGTTACTCCAAATGTTTCGGTGACCTTTGTATAATAGTTTCTCAAAAAAACTTATTAGGTGTCAGTAATACAAGCACCGAATGGGAAAAGGGTCATATCTTTGGCGAAGAACGATACCAAGTTGCTATGGGTCACAAAGCCGCACTTGTTGCCAGTGAACGCAAACTCTACATATACAACAGTTATACGAACCATTGGGATACCATTAGCCTTGAACAAGAAAACCTTCGTGCCTTTGCTAACCTCCATGACAAAGTGGCCATTATCACCACACGCCGAATGATTGTGATGGATTTACCCACTGAGATGCAATTCGAACAGAATTTATTACTCCGAGGAATTTCACAATTTGAAATGCGAGATGGTTTTATCAATTTTTACTCTGGTGATAAACTTTGGATGTTTCGCCACCAAACAGAGGCATTCGAAGAAGTAGATTTGACGGATTAACCCCTCGGTAAACTAAAGGGTGGCACCTTTCGGTAAAGCGCAAGTGTTAAACAATTAGGAATCAATCCATGCAAATCATTCCCGAAAATGAAATCGCTCGCTTACTCCAATTAGCAGAATTAAACTTAGACTATGTTTCTTTAAAAGAGGAATTTAATGGACTTGCGGAATTGGCAGCAAGGATCACTGGAACACCCATTTCCCATATCAATCTGATTGATGCATTACACCAGTGGACAATTGGTGATTTTGGATTTCCCTCTACTCTCACTCCAAGAGAAGAAACTGTATGCCAATTTACGATCTTAAACAATTCACATCTAGAAGTAAAAGACCTAAGGTCAGACCCAAGGTTCCAAGAGAAAGGATTTGTCACTCAAAGTCCTTACTTTAAATACTATTATGGAATTCCAATTGATTTAAAAGGATATAATATAGGATCTCTCTGCGTAATCGATACAGAGGATAACTCAATTTCTCCAGATAAAATTAATCTTTTAGAAATCATCGCAAAAGAAGTGAAGGAGCGTATCAAACACAAAAACACCATTCATCTAATAACAGAAAAAAATCTCAAATTATTGAGAAATTATAAAATGTTAGCACATGATATTCGAAGCCCCATCGGTGGTATATCGGGTTTGGCTGATATCATCCTCCAAGAAGAACATATAGACATGATGGAATATCTTTCGAATATGAAATTGATTAAGGAAAGTAGTGATTCTGTTTTAAATTTGGTAAATGATCTAATGAGTGAATTTACGGATGAAAGTACACTTAACAATGATATCACGATAAAGGATTTTACCGAACAATTGTTAAATTTATTTCATGCACAGGCTCAAACGAAACAAGTTACCATCAATGTAAACATAAATCCCACTCTATCTACAAGGAAAATTCCGAAAAATAAATTCTTTCAAATGATTGGGAACCTAGTTTCAAATTCACTTAAGTTTTCACCAATGAAAAGTGAGATACAAATTCATTTTGAAATCATGAAATCCGAAAAACAAATATTTGTGATACGAATCAAAGATTTTGGAATCGGAATGACAGCGGATCAAATCAAAGACGTATTTTCAGACAAAGTAAATTCTACCTATGGTACTGCGGGTGAAGTGGGGAACGGATTTGGGATCCATTTTGTTAAATTAATTGTCGAGGAATTGAAAGGCACATTTTCAGTCACTTCTGAAGTTGGAAAGGGAAGTGAATGGATCATCAACTTGCCTATTGCCAATCCTTAAGATATGCAGCTTTGCGTTTTAGATAAGAAGGTAATTCTTGGAAAAACACTTGCCATGTTTCTAAATGGTAAAATAAAAATCAGGGGCCAAATCTTATGAATGTGATCAAAAGACAATCCATCCGATCTAAATTCATTCAACTGATTTGTTATCTTGTTTTATTTTTCTTTTCCTTTCAATCCTGTGATCAAAATACTTCACCAGAACAAGTTGCCTTTAAAAAAGTATATGATGAAAAAAAATGGGGTGATGGCTCAGGCATTGGCTCCAAACCTGAGAATGCAGTTCCCTATCTTAAATTATTGCAAGAATACTTAAATGACCCAAAGTATAAAACGATTGTAGACCTTGGTTGTGGAGACTGGCAACTTATGGAAACCATGGTCATCCCAGAAGGAAAAAATTATGTGGGATATGATCTTGTATCTGCCCTCATTGAAAAAAACACAAAAAAATATTCCAAAAAAAACATCAAATTCTTAGTCATTAGACAATTAAGTGACATACGGTATGTATCCGCAGACCTGTTAATCGTAAAAGACGTATTACATCATTGGCCAATCGCACATATAAACTATTTTTTGAAAGAAATATTGCCAAACTATCACTTTGCACTAATCACTAATGATTATAATTTATACGCTTTAAATAATGACATTGATTTTGCTGGTTTTCGGCCTATCAATTTACAAAAAGAACCATTCGTCCCGGTCAATGGCCTACAAGTGCTTTTTGATTTTCCTTCGCATGGAATCACAAAACGAATTTACCTCTATAAAAACCCTCACCAAACAGAGGTATTCGAAGGAGTGGATTTAAATAAGTAACCCTTCGACAAGCTCAGGGCGAGACCCTACGGTAAATGAATTGGGAAGTGGTTCACAAGTTTCTTAAAGAGATTTTTTCCATTCTTACTTTCTAGAATGTCCTACAAAAATCAGTTTGGAAGTATCAAAACCAAGAGAGGAAGCCTTGACCAATAGCTCGTCGGTGATTTTTTTCGAAATCTCTGGAGTCCTTGCCAATATCCAAAGATAAGACCTGTCAGGACCACAGACAAGGGCATAACTGTAATTGATTTTATCAAGTGCAACAATATTGTAAGTCCCATAAAACGGCCCAAAGAAGGAAACTTTGAGTAATCCCCTATCAGGTGTATCCTGAAAGAAAGCTTTTCCCTCAATTTCTTTCCATTCCTGCTTGAGTTGGTCATACCCACGATTAATGACTTTTACTCCGCCATCGTCTCGTTTTGTATATTCAGCGGTGACATCCACAAGCCCCCTTTCAAATGAGTGGTCAAGCCTTGCTACCTCGTACCACTTCCCAAGATACCTCTCAAGCTCAAAGCCCACCACGGTACCAACACCTTCAGGGACTGACAAACACCCAGTAAACAGAAAAGGTAATAGTAAAAAAAACTTCTTCATTTGAATACTCCGTACGTATATAAGACGATTCTTTATTCAATCCCTGACACGATTTAACTACTTCCTATGGTGAGTATTGTGTCAACACTGCCTGTGCTACCTTTTGAATTGGTATCCAAGTTTTTTCTGATTTTGCATCAAGGGTATAACGCGTTACTAGCGTAGAGTATTTTTTTTTGAAGTTTTTGATTTAAGCCATTGGTTATTTCATTTATAAGCAAAATTTTTTTAGAATCCAAACGCGATTCAGTCTTGGTTTGGTTCAAAGTATGACTTTGCTTGTGTGTCAGGAATGTTTTGAGTTGTAGTAGTGGGAACCTAAATTCAAACTCCCAAATAGTTATAATATAATTTCTATTCTATAAGCAAACGACCAAATGACTTTCAGCGTACGCCTATTCCCACTGGTCGTTTACCCATCTATCTAGGCTCTTATGTAAAGATAGACACTACCCAAGAAATTGCCTGACCAAAAATATTCTCAGTTAAGAATTTTTTCAAATCAATTGGATTTCTGTTCAGTGTATCGTAATACCAAGCAGTGTATTCACTCACTTGTGGGATTGTAAATCCGTAACGAGCGTTAATTGCTTTAATTAACTCGTTCGCAAATAGTGAGTGACCGTACATGTTCGGGTGAACTCCGTCAAGACCAAACACACCAGGTTGGTTTGGAATTGGCCAATTTGCACGTGCACTTCCAGGAGACCATCCAGAAGCACTCTGAATAGGTCTTCCGTTTTCTTTGATGTCGTCAAAGATCACACGTAAGTCAGCCACTGCAAAACGCATTGTTGCACCTTGCGCTTTGATTTCATTGTTCAACATGTTCAAAAAGTTTGAAATGGTTGTTATTTCGTTTGCATCCAATACTTGGTTCGGATCAGAAACTGAATTTCTAAAAAATGCTTTGAGTCCAGAATAGTTTGCTCTACCATTTGGATCTTTGTAACTTTCAAGGAAAGCAATTGCAGTTACGTTTGGAACTGTAAAGAGTACTCCACCTTGCAAACTTCCCATCGCAGCCATTCTTCGGAAAAATTCACGAATGTCTCTTTTGAATCGTGTTTCATCCAAACAATCGGTAGAAGTATGAAGTGCAGTACAAAGAACGTGGTTAGCACCAGCAGAACCAAAAAGGAAAGTTGGTTTTACTTTTTCCATAACTTGTGCTTGTGTTCCCGCATCTCGTAAACCGAATCGGTGAAACTTATCTGGTTCTTGGCAATCAGCAACAGTCACCCAGCGGTATGTGTACCAATACCATTCTTTCCAATACCATTCTTTCTCTTGTTTGGTGGCAGTGATGTCTTCACATTGACCTGAAGTTCTGAGAACAGTTGTGTATTCCGCTCCAGTGATACCAGCATGAGTTGGCAAGGAAACGGTCGACTGATTTCCCCCAATGATACTTTCAGCGATACAAAAAACACCGCAGTCCCATTTCAGGACATCCTCTAAGTTTACGAATGGTCCTTTCAGAACATTGTAAGATACTGAGGCACCTGCTTGTTTGGATACGAGTACTGGGTAAGCCCAATCTTGTGTTTTTTTCTCAACGGTCACACCGAAGAACCCTTGGCTCAAGGAATCCCCAATCACACCAACCTTTTGGAACATCTGGCTTTGTGTTTGCGCAGACAAAGAACCTGCCAATACCAAAGTGAGCACCAAACCGAATGCTTTTTTTGTGTTCATATTTCCTCCGAATCGGAACATTTTTCACATAATCTGAACAATTGAGACATTTTGGTGTCTTTTTGAACCAATGTCAAATAATTAATTTCCGAACCAGTGAGAATATTTGAACCAAGTTCAATGTTTTGGATCAATTTCTGAGCGCAAAATAAAGGTCTGTAATGGGAGTTTCATTTGGCTCCCGTTTCAAATAAACTTCGAAGGGAGCATGATTTGCCAAACGTCTGTGAAACTTTGGAAAGAATTCGTTGATCACTGCATTATATACTTCTGGCAGTTTTTCATAAGGCAGTCGAACCCGAATTTGAAGCCTCTCACCACCATGTACAATTTGTATGCCTAACCCGCTAGGACATTGTGTATGAGAAGAAACAGGAATACCAATATCAAATCTGATTTTATTTGGATCTGTGATGTCTGGATCGTCTTGAGAAATACCAATCCATTTTTGTTCTTTGGATAATTGTTTATGTTGGGTGAACCATTGTTCAAAAGGATTTAAAAAAGTTAAATCCTTTGGAAATCCAGGCATTTCTTCGTATGGTCCGATATGTCGTTTGTAAAGCAAATGGAACGAAGAGATCTTTTTTATACTGATATCTTCTCTTCCAATCCCGAAAATTTTTAATGCGTCTAAACCACCAAAGTTCCTTTGTTTTGTTTGGAATTTCTTTCTATAGGCAGCTGGAGTAATTCCCAATGTCTTTCGGAATGCTTTTGTAAATGCCTCTTGACTGGTATATCCAGTTTCTAAAGCAATCTCTAAAATTGGAAATGAAGTAGTTTTGATTTCAAAGGCAGATTTTTCTAAACGTAGTCGCCTAACGTAGTCCTTAACATTTTCCGACTGAAATCGAGAAAACAATCGATGAAAATGCCAAGGAGAATAGGTAGAAAAAAAGGCTAATTCGTTTAATGCAATTTCTTCGGAAAGATTAGATTCTAATTTTTCCCAGATAGGATATAGAAATGATTCTTTCTTTGAATACAATCCACAAAAGTTTAGCTTCTCATTTGTACGAAGTCAAGACCGATTCCATTTGGATCAATCATTGTAAAATGTAAATCACCCCATTCTTCTTTCGTGATTGGAAGATCGATTGGCGCTCCAGCTTTCACCATTTGCTCATAAAGTGACTCAATTTCTTCTGATTCGATGATGAGCCAAACTCCTTGACCAGTATATGCTTTCTGAAAATAAGATTTCCTTACGGCTGTTTGGTTAGGCAACATAAATGCAATCTCTCTGTCTTCTTTTTCGGGATGTGACAAAAGAAGGAACCATTCAGATTCAAACTTAACTTGCCACCCAAGCCATTTTTGGAAGAACTCCTTAGATTCGATCAATTTTTCGGTAATGATACCGATCTGGATGATCCCAGGTGTTTTTATGGTTGGATTCATACTTCTCTCCTTACGAATCCTATCATAAGCAATTTTAAAATATGTTTTGGATCGAAATTGCGATTTTTTAAAATTGAATCAGTGCACCTTCTCGAGACATACATCCCGCTAGGAGCGAGAATGTATGCCATTGTAAGTTAGTATTACTGTGTGAGTAAGTCTTGGAGTCCAAAGATTCCATCACAACTACCAGCGATGCGATTGGAAAGCTGAGCCCTTGGCAAAAATCCTTCTAAAGATTTCGCATTCGTTTCATTGATATGGATGAAACGAAAGGATGTCGCTTTTTTCTCTTTATCGATGAGACCGCAAAATGCGCCAGCTCCACCACCAGGGATGGTAAGAATCATTTCTCCAGCTTTTTTTGCCGTATAGGTTGTAATCGTATTTCCACTTCTTCTTGAAGTTTGGTACACACCCTTGATTCGGTAGGTACCAGGACTTAATGTTTTTACATTGGATTGGTTTTGAAAAATACTTGTGTATTCATCGTTGGCATTGGGAATTACATTTCCTTTCTCATCCAATTTCTCAATATTAACTGCACTAAGATTCGAGTATGTAATCACTACCGGAATTTTTGATGACTCATCTAAAACAGCTTTGTATTTTTTTTGAGTTGGTGAATTTAAATCAACCTTGTATTTTTCATCACGGATTAAATCTGCTTTAATATTGAGTGGAGTAAAACTTTCAAAAACACCTGCTAGATAATCAATTCCAAATCCGATGGGTGCTCCGAGTAAAAACAAAAAGTTTCCCCATATCCATTTATTTGTTCCCTTTTTTAATTCGATAACTTGCGGAGCATATCCAGTTTTTTCGATCCGTACTGTCTTTTTTTCTACAACATCTTTTTTCGGAAAACCAACATCTTTAATGATAAAGGATTCACCAATTTTTTCATCATCAAGAAAAATATGACTGTCTTCTGGTCCAATCACATTCAAATCTTGATTTCCTTGCATAGCATACTTCATGTAAGTTGCACAATTTCCAGTCAAAAGTATGCAAAACAAACAAAATATAGAAAGAAGAATATTCAATTTAATTTTCATAGAACTAGTGTTAATGATCAGTTCAATTCTGACAAACAAATAAATTTGTCTCTAAGGTAGAACATGTTACATCACGTTCGTCAGGCTCGATATAACCGGTTAACATTTGGTGAGTAGTTGTTAGGAGGGGGGAGTAGGTGATAGGTGGTTGGAAATTTATATTGAGATGAAATTTTGTAGCATTTTACATGAGTTTTCTGCCATGAATGAACTTGAATTGCATTCGCAATTGCAAAACCAAAGATAATGATTCCATGGCCTCACTTAAATTTCTTTCTTAATTTAAACCCTACTTCAAAATATAAATTTTCTTTTGAAGAAAAGAAAACACACCAAAACCCAGGGTTTTTTATGAATTTAGTAGTGAAAATTCCATAAATTTCACTTTTAAATTAGGGGAAAACATTCTTACATCACCTGACCCGTATTTTGCGGTAATTTCCCTTTGACAGAAAATATCATACATCAAAATGTTTGCATATATGAATAACCTAACATCTAAACTTTTTCTAATTTCAATATTTGGATTTTTGATTTGTTGCAACCAACCTGTGATTGGAGGTCTCAGTTCTAAAAACATCACCGGCAAAGAAGCACTCGAAAAACTGATAAGCGCAGGGAGACAAATTGACACTCTCTATTTTAGGTCAACATCCTCCTCATCTTCCTCTTCTTCATTCAGTTACACTTCTGCATCCTTATTAGCCAACTTATTAAATGGGGCACTGATTCCAATCGCTGCTGGACTTGAAGATAATAAATACTATCTAAAAGATGGAGTAGACAAATGTGTAACACAAATCTATGCCTTTGGTCTCGTAATAGATAATTTTGTGACTGTCGGTTTAAGTTGCGATATCAAACCTGCACCTGTACTTGCTCTTCCTTGATTGGATTGAAGTTTTTATAAATTTCCAAATAATAGAGATATCCCTTTCGTTGGAATTTTTGATTCAGGATTCCAACGAATCGAAAACACATAATCTGAACAGATGAAATAAAATGAATTGCAGTTCCTAGGAAAGTAGATTTAAGTTTCAACTAATCCTACGAACCAAACACAGACCCAAAACCATCGCACCACAATCATGATATTTCGATCCCTAAATGAAAAAAAAATTGTTCTTATACTCATTGTTTTTTCCACTTTTGTTTCATTTTTAATTGGAATCTTCCAAATCCATAAAATTCATAAAAAAAATCTGATCGAATTAAACATGGAAGTAAATCCACAATCGTTTTACGGATTTGATTTTCATTTTTACGGTGATGCTGGATTCAAATGGATCCAAATCCAAGATTTAAAAGCTCAAAATTTTAGAGATATTACCTGTTCCTATCCTGGGAAAGAATTTGATCCTGATTTTGTTCAGACAAAAAATTCAGGAGTGATCACAGTTCAAAATGGTTCCTGTTATTATCTTTTCCCATTCGCACTTTCTTATATTATGTATTTCCCAACGATTTTCGCAGGACAAATTGGGATCGTAGTTTTCCAACATATACTTGTTGCTTTCATGCTGTATTGGATGTATCAAATTGGAAAAATCCTCAAGTTGGATTTTTGGAAAATTTTGCTCTCATTGATTCTAATTCGATTTGGAACTTCCTATGGAACCGCAGTTTTTGATTTAGAAGAACATATACTGACAGGATTTTTGTTCCTATTTGCTATCTATAGGCTCTTGCTAAAACCTAACAAACACCAAATTTGGATGAGTGGTTTTTTCATTGGACTTCTCTTTTTATTCAGACCCGAAACATGTGTGAATTTATTGGTGTATCCATTGGCTATTTACAATCTTTCAGTAGATCGAATCAAAAAACCAATGAACCAAGTGATGATTGCAATCTTTGGTATCATTTCCAGTATCCTTCCGATTTTGATACTCAACCAAGGATTGGTACACCATCCCCTTGGGATTAAAGCATTTGATCCCATACATTATGTTTCGTTTGGAGAGAGAATTTCAGGTCTCATTCGAAATTTATTTTTTTATTCTCCATTTTACTTTAACCCTCTATTGTTTCAAATGCCAATTTTGGTATTGGCTTTGTTTCAGTTCCGATTCCATCAGTACCAAAAGGAAAGTTCTGAAATTAAATTTCTCTATACATTGCTCTTCTCTCTTCCTATCTTATTATTTGTTTCACCCACATCGGCAACGTATTATTTAGGATTACGATTTGCCTATTTTTTATATCCAATTTTAGTGATTTTGATTTTCCATACGGTTCATCTAGATACGTTAAATAAAAAAATCGGATTCGGTATTCTTTATGGTTGGAGTATAGTCACTTTCCTTATGAGTTTCAATTTTTCCTTTTCAATCTATAAGGGTTATGATTTAAATTATAAGTTATTAAAACAAAATAAAACTGAGCTTGTTTTTGTCCGTGATATGGGAGCTCTGATGAGTCTATCCGATTTGTATCTATCTGGTAAAAATATACTTGCCTTTGAAGACAAATCGTTCCGCGAAATGATCCAAGAAGTTGGTAAACGACAACCAGGTTCAGAGATCAGCATCATCCAAAGTAAATATTCTGGTGAACCAATTCCATTCACTCAAATTGCAAACGAGTACACCCTAAAATCAAAATTTGAAAATCCAAGCATATCCATTGTTCAGTATGCCCCATTCAAACATTGAAGATTCACTCCAAGATTTGAGTCACCTTGGTGCTCACGGGATTTCCTTTCGTCTAACAATCAATGTTTTCGGATAAACCAGTTTGGATCTGGAAGGGAAATCCAGAATTAGTTCTCCTACAACTGGTAGGTCTCATCTTATTTTTTTACTTTGCCTTTCGGATCAGTGCCTACTTCACGCACCGGTATGAACTCATCCAAATGCATCGTAAACGCCTCGACCGACTAGCGTTCCGAGCTGGTTGTAACCAAGTGGAACGTTCCCTCCTCCAAACCTTCTACAACCAGTTGGACCGTCACCACCGTGTACTCCTTGCACATAACCATGCGAAAGAATACTTACGGGCCCACCTCTTACAATTTGTTTCACAACTCGACCAAGATGAAGAACGAACCTTCTTATCCCTCGTGGCAAAATTTTTGGGAACTGCCCGTGAAAAATCACAAGTCTTTGGAGTCAGAGAGTTTGTTCTCGTCCACTGGGGAAAGGATTCTTACTTGGCACAAGTGGTCGACCCTGGACTCACAGAGGTCAGAATCAGGTTCAGTCCAACCAAACGAAACACGGGCGCACCGAACCAAACCAAGATTACGGTGTACAGGGAACCCAAAGGATTCCAATCCATCCATGGCAGTGTGGAAATGGAGACCGGTTCCACCTTCTTTTTCCGCCCCAACCAAAGGACAGAAACTTCTTGAATGAAAAACGGACCAATTCCGATTCTCGCTTGAAATATTCTTTCCACGAAAATTAATGTGACATAAGTCCATGAAGTGGAATCGCATCAATCAAAATGACGAATTGTTCTCCCTACTTTTCGTATTCCTGTTTTCCTTTACTTCCCTAATTTGGAACGGCAACTTCATGGTAAGAGGGATTGCCAGCTTTCAGGGTGTAGGCGACTTTTTTTCTGGGTCCTTTGATTCCTTTGGATCCCTCATCAAAAGTAGTTATAACAAACTCGAGTCCTTCGAACGGGTTAGAGAAGAGCGTGATTCTTGTTTGAACGTGATGGAAGAATACCGACAACTCTCCAAAGACGTAGAACGCCTCAAAGCAGAAAATGCAATCCTCAGACAAGAGTTAAACTTTCCTCTCAGATCCGAGTATCCATCGGTTCGTGCAGAAGTGCTAAGTGTTCGTTTGAATGCCATTTATCGTACGATCATCATCAATAAAGGGTCAGAATCTGGAATCAAACCTTATATGCCAGTCGTAGCACGTGCGTTAGACGAAAAAGGTAAATTCACTGAAGCCCTTGTTGGTAAAATCATTGCCGTCTCAAAAGGATCTGCCGTCATCCAACCCATCATCAATTCCAATTTTTCCATGGGTGTCTCCATCCCTGGAACCAATTTATGGGCTTCCCTCAATGGAAACAGTGGTCGCGGAACAGATGTTTTGTTAGATTATATTGACTCAGGGATTGTGATTGATCCAAAAGCAATTGGCAATTTCCCAATGGGACCAAACCCTCCACCAACTTCACAGAACACCATGTTTACAGAAGGGTTTAGTAAAATTGGAAAGGCCGTATTTAGTTCCGGTGGATCTGGAGTTTTCCCGCCAGGCATTCCTGTAGGAACTATCATCGAAGAAGGACCAAGGAATGGTTCCTTTAAAACAGCCATCTTACGTCCGTTTGTTGAATTTGATAAATTATTACACGTGATTGTCTTAAAAAAATTACCTGAAAAGTGGCGAGAAGAGTGGCCAGCTGAAAAAACAATTCAAATTGAAGGGCCATACTTTGGTGAAATTGATTTCCCTAAAGAAAAAGATTATAATAAAAAAGAGAAAAAACAAGGAACCCAAGGATTTGGAAACCCAAGTACATTTGGCACACAAAACACAGGTCGTACGAACCCTAGCTCAAATCCTACTTCACCGTCAGAACCTTCTCCTTCTCCCCAAAACTTGGAAGGACCTAGGGAGGTGAATCCATGATTTTAGATAAATTATTTATCATCATAGGAATGTTACTCGCTCATTTTCTAAATGGCTCAAACGTATTCGAATTAGGTAATGCAATCCGTCCTGATTTTATGGTCATTTTTGTTGTGTTCTTTGCACTTAGAAAAGGACCTATGTACGGACTTTGGTTAGGATTTTTCGGAGGCTTACTCACCGATACTGCACTTGGTGGTGAAATTGGTGGAGACAATATTGTGTATTACAAAATTGGACTTCATTCTTTTTCCTATGCAATCATTGGTTACATCGTTGGGAAAGGTCTTAGAAGTTCTTATACAGAAAACTATATCTCCATCACAATTTATGTTTTGGGACTTACCTTTGTATCAAGACTCATCACTTATTTGTTATTCTTAATGTTCTTTCACTCAAACCATAGTTATTCCTTTTTGTATGTTTCTCTTTATAATGCGTTCTTAGGACCTGCATTATTCTTTTTATTCTCTTGGGCATACCGATTGGATGGAGATGAGGTGCGGCAATGAGCCAGTCGGCATCTGAGTTTCGTTTAGAAGCAAGTTTCCGTAAACGATTGTACTTTTTTACAGGGATGATTGTATTTACGTTAACTGCTTATATTTTACAATTATTCAACTTACAGATTGTACAAGGGAGCGAAAACTCTCTCAAAGCCGAACGATTTGTCCGCAGAAGTGAATCCATTCCTGCAGATCGTGGTAATATTTTTGATCGTAATTTTTTAACACCAGAAACAAGCCAACCTCTTGTCTCCAATTCCGCATCTCTAGATGTGATTTTGAATACTAGTTTACTCAAAAACGATGCCAAAAAAGTAAAAGAGTTCATCTACAAATTTTGTGAAGCTCTTTCGATTCCGATCGTTTATTATGAAAAAGAATTACAAGAATCACGATTGATTAAAAAAATCCGATCAAGAGAACCTTTTGTGTTACTGGAAGGGATCTCCAGGGAACAACAAGAACGAATTTTAGTTTTAGATAATATCAATCGTTATGTGTATTTAGTTTCCTCACCTGCGCGGGTATACCACATGGGACCAGCTCTTTCGCATGTGACCGGTTATGTGGGAAAACCTACAACAAGTGACTTACAAGAAAAAGAAATCAAAACCTACCAATTGATTGGAAAAGGGGGGATAGAATCCCTTTACGACACTACACTTCGTGGCCAAGACGGATTTCGCATACAGAAACGAAATACAGAAGGTAACATCGAAGAAGAACGTGTCATTGAACACTCTGTCCCTGGAAATAACTTAATCCTCACAATCGACAGAGACATGCAAATTGCTGCTTACAAAGCACTAAAGGGTGTTAGGGGAACAGTCCTTGCGATCAAAGCAACTACTGGTGAAGTTTTAGCCATGGCTTCCAACCCTTCCTATGATCCAAATATTTTGTCTGGGAAAAATAAACTCGAACGTTCCAACCACTTCACTCGTGTCACAAACAATGGTGGGTTTTTGAATTTAGCTATCCAATCTAGGTTCCCACCAGCCTCCACATTCAAAACCTTGGTGGGACTTGCTGCAATGGAAAGTGAACATAAAATCAATTTTGATCCCAAACAAACCTTTTCTTGCCCAGCAAGTTTTACCTTAAAGTCAACCTTCAAAGGGGTTCCAGACCAAGTGTTTTACAACTGGGACAAAAAAAACCATGGGGATCTTAATTTAGCACAAGCACTTGAAAAATCAAACTCAGTGTACTTTTACCAACTTGGTTATAAATTGGGTGCGGAACCAATCCTCGCCTACTCTCGGTTATTTGGTTTAGACAAAAAAACAGGAATTGATTTACCTGGAGAAGCCACTGGCTTTATCCCAAGTTCCGATTGGAAAAAAAGAACATATGGCAACAAATGGTTTGATGGAGATACAGTAAACTTATCCATCGGACAAGGATTTATTTCAGTCACACCAATTGAGATGGCATTGTTTTATATGGCAGTGGTCAATAATGGAAAAATATACAAACCGTACGTTGTGTCCGAAATTAGAAGCCCACTTGACAACTCTCTCATCCAAAAAACAGAACCAACCATTTTACGCGATATTCCACTTAAAAAATCCACTGTGGAAGCTTTGAAAGAAGGATTGTATTTGGTTGGGTATTCAGGAACTGCATCTGGTGTTCTCAATTCACCAACGTTACCTGAGATTGCAGGTAAAACAGGAACGGCACAAACAAGACGTAGAGGAGCATCTTCCTCAAACCACGCTTGGTTCATAGGGTATGCTCCCGTAAATGCACCTGTCGAAAAACAGATCTTAGTTGCGGCATTCGTTGAATATGGAGTTGGTGGTGCAGCATCAGCAGCTCCTGCGGCAAGGGAAGTTTTTAAAGCAGCTTTCCCACCAGGATCTTTCCCACGAACTGATAGATCCCGTGCCAAAACCATGGAAGAAGAAGCACCAGTCGAACAAGAGGCATTTTAATGGCTGATCGTAATACAGAAAAACTCGATTATTTTTTAATCTTCTCTGTTGTGTTAGTTGCGATGGCAGGAGTCCTCACACTTTACACGCAAGAAGCAAATACAGCTGATGGACTTGGACGATGGTACAAACAATTTTCCTTCGTATTTGTCGGTCTCATTGCAATGTGGTTTATGTCTAGGATCAATTACCAATTGATTGGTTCCTATGCTCTATTCATATACCTATTTTCCATTTTCCTTCTGATCATAACACTCATCCCTGGGATTGGTTACCTACCTTCTGGTCGTGGTGCCAGGTCTTGGTTAAAACTTGGTCCAATCACTCTCCAAGCTTCTGAGTTTTCAAAATTGGCAACTGTGATTTTACTTGGCCAGTACTTAGTGATGAAAGAAAAGGAGATGCACAAAATTACAGTTTTGATCATTCCGTTTATCATTTGTTTGGTGCCAATGTTATTCATCATTTTACAACCAGACTTTGGAACTGCTGTTTCCTTTTTACCAATGTTATTTACTATGTTGTACTTAGGTGGTGCAGATATTCTCCATGTTGGATCCCTTCTTACCTTCGGTGGAATTTCCCTTATGGTTCCAATGTACTTAGCGTACTCACAACTTACTCTTGTCCAACCTCTCATTGACTTACTTCGTAAAGACAACAAAACAGAACTAGTATCGTTGGTGAACCAACTCCAAGGAAAAATTTGGCTGATTCTAGATGGTAAAAAAGTATCTGGTCTCACTCTCCCAGGCATTGAAAATCCAAAAAACTTACAAATGATCCGTGAAGCAGCAGAAATCGTAAAAGATGAATACGCAAGTATTGGATATAAAATTTTATCCAATGAAGCTTTTATGTTTGGTCTCGGTGGAACGTTAACACTCATTAGCCTTGTGATGATTTTTATACGGATTGCTCGTGGTTCACGTCATCTTAGAAATTATTACATCACGATTGGTATCCTCGGGCTTTCGGTTCTTTCCGCCATTGCTGTTCACAAATCCATTCCTTTCCGAGAAAACCAAGTGATCCGACTCACTGCATTTTTAAATCCAGACCAATTCAAACAAGGAGCGGGGTACCAACTCCGTGCCTCCAAACCAGCTGTAGGTTCAGGGAAAGTTTTTGGTAAAGGTCTCTTCCATGGAGAGATGACAGAGGGAAGAATCCCTCATGTTCCCGAATCAGGAACTGACTTTATCTTTGCTTCTTGGGCAGAACAAACTGGTTTTTTTGGAAGTGTTCTGTTACTTTTCTTTTTGATGTCCATACCCTTACGTGGTTTGCAAATCAGTTTTGAAAGTAAGGATAGGTTTGGATCTCTCCTTGCCGCGGGGATTGTTGCCATGATTTTTTTCCATATTGCCATCAATGTTGGAATTGTAATTGGTCTCCTCCCAGTAACAGGTGTTCCACTTACCTTTATGAGTTACGGTGGATCCCACTTAGTGATGGCAATGACTGCTGTTGGAATCATTTTATCGATTAAAAAACGTAAGTTTGCGAATTAAGATTTCGAATGAAACCTACCAAAAAAATTCTGGATGTAGATGAGTTCTTCCAAACTAAAGTGAAGTTGGAAGATGAACTCATCCATTTGGAAGTTTTGGAACGGCAAGTGAACGAACAAATTTCCAAGTTAGTGGGTTTGTCTGAAAAACTGATCCAATGTTCAGAATCAAATGAGTCTCCTTATTTTTTACAACGAAGCAAACGCCTCAGTGCTGAAATCATCAAATTCAAAATCAAAAATGATTACAAACAAAAAGAATTTGATTCCCTTTACCACATCTTAGATAAAATCAAATCCGAAGACAAAATAGAATTTTTAGATTCTGCCTTAAAAAATCGAATCGCTAAAATTGCTAAGCGATTGGTGAATCAAAAACAAAACGAAACGGATTCCAATCAAAAAAACATAAGTTTATCCTTCACCGAAAGAGTGAAGAATGCATCCAATTTGATAAAAACAAATCCAACCAAACCGTCCCCAGGAAAACTTGTTTTTATCTGTTATGTGTTAGAAGGAGTCAATTTCTTATTACCTAAAAAATCCTATCGCATTCTTCGAAATATTCCTGCTTTTAAAAAACAAATCAAAATCAAAGACAAATTAATTCCAATGTTTCCAGGACCTGGATTTATCCTCATGGAAGAAGGGGAATCCAAAGAGAAACATGTCATCCTAATGAAAAATTCTGACAAACTGGAATGTGGTTTTTACTTTGATGAGTTAAAGGAAGATTGGGCCGTTTCTAAATTATCCTTGGATTCCATTTTAGAAAAAGAATCTAATCACAAATCAATTCTAGGTAAAATCAAACGGAAAGGAAAAACATACCACGTTGTCAACCTTTGACTTTCACCGACCTTCACCACATTTAGTTATGAGTTTACCGAAGTGCCAATATCGACAAACTAGTGTCTTTGTCTTTGTTAAGTTGGTTTTTTAAAGCATCAATACCATCAAACTTTTGTTCTTCTCGGATTTTTTTTACCATTTCCAGTTCAATTTCTTTGCCGTATAAATTTCCGTCAAAATCAAAGATGTTTACTTCTACATGTAAACCTAACCCATCAAAGGTGGGATTAAATCCAATGTTTACCATTCCTTTGTGGTCTTTTCCATCAAACTTCACAAAACAAGCATACACACCCACCGAGGGTAAAAGTTTATCACTTGGAACTTGGAGGTTTGCCGTTGGAAATCCAATGGTTCGACCACGTTTGGAACCTTCTACCACGGTTCCAGAGATATGATAATTTCGTCCGAGTAAAATCTTTGCTTCTTCCATTTCTCCTTTGTCGAGGAAACCTCGGATAAGAGAGGATGAAATTTTACTGTCTTTCTTTAGAACTGCTTCTCTTAACTCAACCGCATAACCATAATTAGATTTATGTAAATCAAGAAGAGTAAAATCACCTCTTCTTTCAGCACCAAAAAAATGGTTATAACCAATCACTATGTGTTTGGCATGTAAGGTTTGGATCATGATTTTTTCTAAAAACTCTTCTGCAGACATTTTCGAGAGAGAGATGGTAAAATCTAAAACGATGAGGTAATCAATCCCAAACCCGCGTATGAGTTCCTCTTTTTCTTTTTCCGAGGAGAGGTATTTAAAGTTTGGTTTTTTCCCAAGCACAACTGCTGGGTTTGGATAATAGGTAACCACAACCGAAGGGATTCCAAGTTCCTTGGCTTTTTCCACAGTCCGTAACAAAAGTGTTTGGTGACCCACATGGATTCCGTCGAAATTTCCAAGTGTCAAAGAAGAGCCGAGTTGGAATTCATTTTGGATCGATTCTAAAGAGCGAATAATTTTCAAAGGGGGACTTGTCTCGTAATCCGATACTTGGTATAGGTGCTACCATTGAAACTACGAATCCTTCTCTTTACGGCAATCTTTTTATCAACGATAGGTGCACTCTTCGCAGACGATTCCAAAATTCCCAAACAAGAATTTGGATTGGAGGAAGGATTGTTACCCGAAGACATTTCTACCTTCCCCGAACTGAAAACATGGGCCATCTACCAGTCCTACGAATTGGAACCGGATGGACCCTACTTGGGATTACAAGATTCCATTTGTCGGATGGTGCCTGAATCGGGACTTCGTTTTTTATTAGAAAAACCACGTGATACAAAATCCACAGTTTACCTGTATTTGGACTTAACGATGTACAAACCACTTAAGGGATCAAAGTTCAAACCTAGAAAGTTACAAATTTTTGTGAACGGAAAACCCAAACGTGCCATCCTAACAGAACGTACGAAGGGTTTTCAGAATCCTGTGGAAATCCCATTGGAACCTTCTGAATACCCAGATGGCAAAATTTACGTCGATTTAGTGCCGAGTCAAAACTCAGTCGGCCGTTTTTGGGGGATTTGGGATGCGTTTGTAGTCGAAAACCGTTTGGACGAGAAGGATTGATTATACCGCGTATTTTTCGCGGTATTCGTCTTCTCCAATGGTTTGGAAGTAACTAGTAAGCCCTGCTACCTTAAACACCTTCTCAATTGCTGGTTTCATATTGGCAATGGAGAACTTCCCTTGCAATTCTTGGACATAATTCAGCTGTTTGATGAGCATTCCAATCCCAGAAGAGTCAATGTAGTTCAATTTCTCTAAATTGATGATGACGTGGAGGTTGTTCGAAGGTTGGCTTGGGATATTGGTTTCGAGGAAGTTTTTAAAATCCAAGGAAGTGTAAATGTCCAAACTTCCGGAAATGCTGATCACAAAAGCGTCTGCATTCTTTTTCAGATTTATTTCCATGGGAGACCTACCGCTAGCGTCCTGTTTTTACGTTTTTTGTTCAACCTTATTTTTAACAAATTAATAATTTCATTTCAAAAGTCGAAAATAGATATAGAGTTTACTATCTGGGAGTTCGTATGCGTACCTCGTTTGTCTTAATTTTTACCTTCCTCTTCACCGTTGGTCTTTTTGCCGCGGATGAAAAAAATGAACCTGTGAGCCAAGCAGATTCCCATAAATTGAATCCAGATGGAAGCATCGCTCTCATCCCTTATAATGCCAAACAGCAACAAAAAATCGATCGTATCGGTAAGGAAGTGGATGATTACCATGCCATGATCAATGAAAAGATCAAGTTCCTTAGCTTTGAGAAAAAAATCAAAGATAGTCGGTATGGTCAAGTTTCGAGTGCACGTGAAATCCACTTACCTTATGAGCCACGTTATGTGATGCACAGCCGTTTTGTAATGAAACTAAAAGGTGGCGGTGGTGCTGAAGGTGGTGGTTTTTCCCTTGATGAACTTTCCTTTTGGTCCCGTAAGTCATTAACGGATAAAGGAAAAGACCCAGTCACAACCTACCGCGAACTCAAAAACAGTACAGCTGGCGGAGTGAAAGGACTAATCCTTTCCGTACGCACTGTTACAAACGCTGACGACAACACTCTCAATTATGAATTGGAAAAAATCCAAAGCCCTTGGGAACGAATTCGATTGGCAACCGCTTACCGTGACAGGCTCCGTGAAGTAGCAAGAAACATTGATCGTTACATCCAAGCAAAAGGAAAACTCGAAACAAAAATGGTTTCTGAATCTGTAATGGAAATCTCTGTGAGTGGAGATTTCGAAGAACCTTAGTTGAATTTAGGTGGGATTTGTTAATTAATGCCACCGCAAAACACCAATTTATACGAAGTATTAGAAATCCCTTTTGGAGCAACGACGGAAGAAATTAAATCTTCTTTCCGTCGTCTCGCTAAACTGTACCACCCCGACAATCCCATCTCTGGCTCCTATGCCAAGTTCCAATCCATTCATTTTGCGTACCAAACTCTAACTGGTAATTCACGAAAACAGTATGATGATGAGTTCAAAAAAAATTATGCAAAAGCTTTTTTAAAACGCAAACTAGAAGAACATCCTATTGTTTTACCAGTATCACGCGTACGATTTACAACAGGGATCATTGACCTTGCCAAACGTGGGCTGATGAGAAAAGGTTTTCGCAATAAAGATCGTAGGAAGGTTACGGGCATTGATTATGATTTGGTGATTGATTTAAAAGAATCGGAAACTTTGCGACCCGTGATTGCCGTGATCCCACTTACCGTTCGAATTGTATGTCGTGATTGTATGGGAAGTGACCCACATTGTCCTGCGTGTAATGGCCGAGGTAGTTATAAAGGATACCGAAAACTCAATGTAGAATTTCCAGTTTCGACTCTAATCCCATCCAAAATCTTTGAATTTGATCTTTCCAAATTTCGCCCTGATTCTTTCACACATTTTAAGAAAAAAATCCTACGGGTGAAACTTCTCATCCATAAAAATATCCCTTTACGGACAAAGACCGCTGTCTAAAAAGGAAACCAATGGAGAGGATTCCAAAAATCGTATTTCTATCCCCAATTTATAAAGAAAAAATTTGGGGTGGCAGGAAACTGGAATCACACATGGGACGAAGTATCCCTGAAGGATTGATTGGAGAATCATGGGAAGTTTCCGTTTATGGTTCTGACGTTTCTAAAATCCAAAATCCAGAATTTTCAAATCTTCCGTTAACTGAACTCATTCAAAAAGCACCCAACGAAGTTTTAGGAAAACCATTTTCGAATTCAGGGTTACCCTTACTCGTAAAAGTCATTGATGCAAAAGAAAAACTATCTGTCCAAGTTCACCCAAACGATGATTATGCGCTCAAATATGATCCACAGTCCAATGGTAAAAAAGAATGTTGGTATGTTTTATCAGCAGATCCTGGGGCAGAACTGGTTGTAGGATTTGACATTCATACAAACCGCAATGAATATGTAGCACTCGTTAAAGAAAATTTAGGAGAATCAGTTCTCAAAAAATGGAAAGTAAAACCTGGCGATGTATTTCTTTTAAATCCAGGGACCATACATGCGATAGGTGGTGGAGTTTTACTTTTAGAAGTGCAACAATCCTCTGACTCTACTTACCGAGTTTATGATTACGGCAGAATTGGAGATGATGGTAAACCAAGAGAATTACATTTAGAAAAAGCATTCTCCGTGTTAAATTTTTCAAAATCGAATGGCGACGAAAAACTAAAAAAAGAACTGATACATTACCATCCATTCCCTAGATTTTTATTCACTTCAAATGACAAATTCAGGCTTGAATCTTGGGAATTCAACCAAGCTCAAAACTTCACCTTTTCTCCGTTATCTGATCCAGTTTGTTTTGGAATATTTTTCACGGTTTCCGGATCCATTTATTTCCCAGAACTCAATCGAACGGTTGGAACTGGAGAAACTTTTTTTGTGACTGCTTCTGGTTTTACTGAGACAATTCAAGCATGTGTTACCCCTGGGACAAAACTTGCTTTTATGTCCAGTGGCACCGATACTGTAAAATATCAATAACAAGACCTATTGACTTTTCTATTCATTTGGTATAATGGAGTAAAGAGAGGTTCTATGAAAAAACTTATTTCCATTTTACTCGTGTTAGCTTCCACTTCGCTATTTGCGTTGTCTGATCTTGAGAATTTGATGATAAAAGAGGCAAATTCCCCAGAAAGTAAACAAGCAGCACGTTCTTACCTAAATGCAATGGCAAAAGAAAAAGAAGAAAATGCAAAACGCCACGAAAAGATGGCTGGCAATAAAGGTGGGAAAGCAGTTTCCGAAGCAAAATTCAAAGAACATTGTTTGAATCTTGCAAAAGAATTCCGTGCGGAAGCTGACGAATACAAAAAAGCAGCAGATGCTTTAAAATAAAAAATAAAATTTAGTTGGGTAAAGGAATCCGATCTGTTTCGTTTGGAACTTTTGGAAATTCATCCTTTGCCCATCTTTCCTTAGCAGAATCAATCAATTCCTGGCTAGTTGAGACAAAGTTCCAATACAAATGACGTTTTTCCTTCATAGGTTCTCCTCCAAGTAACATCAAACGACTGTTTTGTTTTGCTTTAAAGGATACTTTCGTTCCCTTTTCAAATAAAACCATACTTCCAACCGAGTAAGATTCCCCTTCTGATTCTATGGCACCTCTGGCAATGTACAATCCAGCTTCTTCTTCAGATGAAAGTTGCCATTCTACTTGGCCAGCATCCATTTTTATATCGATGTCTGCATAAAAAAGTGGTGAATGTACAACTGCAGATGATTCTAAATCCAAAAATTTGCCACCTAACAAACGAAATGTTAATCCTTTTTGTTTCATCACAGGGATTTCTGTTTCAGAAAGTTGTTGGAAACTTGGAGGTATCTGTTCTTTCTCTTTTGGGAGTGCAATCCAAGTTTGTATTCCTTCTAATACTTCATATTTAGGATCAAACTTAGATCGTTCACTATGAACAATACCAGAACCTGCGACCATCCAATTGGTCTCATTGGGTCGAATGTCCATCTCTACTTCTAAACTATCTCGGTGTGTAATCACTCCATCATACAAAAAAGTAATGGTAGCAAGTCCAATATGTGGATGGGCTCGGACAACAAGTTCTTCACCAGTGACCACAGGTACAGGTCCAAAGTGATCAAAAAAAACAAAGGGGCCTACTGACCTTTTTTCTAAGGCAGGAAGAACACGACGAATGATAAAATTATCTCCTAAGTCTTTTGAATGTCCGATCAGTGATTTTGTCATTTGGATTTAGACTTCTTTGATTTAGGTTTTGATAGAATCTTTTTTGTGGCCACTTTCACTTTCTCTTTCGGTTTGTTTTTAAGCGAACGACTCACTTGTTTTTTTGATTGGGAAGTGGACTTAAATTTACGATTCTCTTTTGTTTCTTCCACCTTTCCAACAAACAGTCCAATGGCTTCTTTTCCCTTTGTCCAATGTGCTTTGTCTCTTGCGTTAAAGTAGAGAATAAAAATATTTTCGGCTTCCGAATACTTCACATCACAAGCATAGACATGGCTTGCTTTCCAACCACGCCCAGTGGGCCCAAGGATCGGAGTTTGGTTGATTCGTTCAAAATTGATTCCATCTTCACTTTGTAAAAATAGAATTGCCGAACAAGATTCTTTCCTAACGGGATTCCAAAAAATTCCATTTTGAAACCCTAAGTATCTACCTTTCCAAGGGATCACTTTAATGGAACCTGCACCCAAATTACAAAATGGATCCATATCGTTAGGTGACAAAATCGGATCTGAAAAATACGAAAATGGACCTAGTGGGGAACTGGCTTCTGCAACCGTAATGTATTTTGGTTCACAAAACCCACAATCCGGAATCATTACAAGTGATGATGAAAAGTACATTCTGTACTTATTTCCAAATTTCACAAGGCAAGGGTTACTCACGGATTCACCAAAGTTTGGATCTTTATGAAATGGAAATTTTGGTACGATAACGGTTTTAGGAGCTGACCAATGGACTAAATCTTTGCTCGTTTTCACTTCAATTTTTGATTTCCATTTTCGATATGGAAACCAAGACATGAGGACATGTAAAAATTTGTATTTTTCATAATACAAATAATACGTTCCATCTTCAAAATAGATAAAAGGTCGCATTGCATTTCTAACAATGGATTTCTTTTTTTTCCAATGGATACCATCCTCAGAAATATACTCTAACACACCGAAGATGTTATGCGCAAAGAGATGCCACAGACCATCTGGGCAAGATTCAGGAAATAAAAAACTAGGATCTGCCAGGATCGGAGATGGAAATCCTGGTTTGATGATGGGATCCTCTTGGTAGAGTTGCCAATAGATATTTTGTTTGTTCAAAGGGGAAATAAACCTTATTTTTCTAATACTTGTTTTAAGTTGGAAAGACCTTCTTCAAAATCATTTCCAATCATTTCTTCAAAATTCATAAAGAGTAACATTAAATTAAAAGGATAAGGCATGGATCCATCAAAACCCCAAATTACTTTTGATTTTTTGGGATCTAAAGAAGAAACTTTCATATAACTTCTTTCTGTTCCTTCAAACGGTTCAAAAAATCGAAGTTCGGTTTGCATTTCTAATGTTTCCGCATTGATCATTTTGATCTCTTGTTCACCGACACCAACGTCTTTCACTTGGCTTTCCCAACGAGAAACAAAACCAACTGTTCCGTCTTCTCCTTTAAAAATCTTTTTCATATCGGGATCCCGTTTTGCCCATACACTGTATTGGTCTTGGTTCTTTAACAAACGAATGAATGCAAATACATCACTTGCTGGTTTTGATATGTCAACTGTCCTTTCTACTTGGTAATTCGAAGGTAAAAATATTGCCAAGACAAGGGGGACTGCGATGATTCCAATGATTCCGATTGAGATTTTTTTGCCTAGATTCATAACACGTAAATTGAATTCCAAACAATTCGTTCGTCAATTGATTTAACCTCTTGGACGCAGATTCCAACTAAAAATCAAAAGGAAAATTGCGATGAGAGTGGAAACAAGGATTGCTCCAAGGGCAACATCCCAGGAATAATTTGTTGATAAAACAGCAATTCCTTTCCCTTGTGCGGTGCGTCCGAGTGATCCAAATAACCCAATAAAACCAGCGGCCGTACCAACCGCTTTTTTGGATGTAAAATCCATACCCGCTACACCTAACAACATCACTGGTGGGTAAATAAACAAACCAATCAAACCAAACAGAACATAGTCGATCCAAATATTACCTGGAGGATTGAATAAAATTCCTAAAAATGCAAAAAAGATAGGAATGATACAAAGTAAACTAACCATTCCCCTTCTTCCGTCAAACTTGTCGGATACCCATCCCATAAGAATAGTAGATCCAATTCCACCAAATTCTAAAATCAAAGTGGAATAACCTCCTCCGAGTAAATCAGCACCTTTTGTTTCTTTTAAATATGTTGGACCCCAATCAATTAAACTATATCGGACGATATAAACAAAAAAATTGATGATGGCAAATAACCAAATGTATTTGTTCAATAATACTTGCTCAACAATCAGTTGTTTGGTGGTTAATTCTGATTCATGATTTTCTTTTTCTTCTGGTGGATAATCATTTCGATACTCTTCTATTGGCGGAAGTCCTTCAGACTGAGGTGTGTCCACAAGTCGAATGTACAAATAAATACTTCCGAGTAAGGCAATCACACCCGGCACAAAAAAAGCATATTGCCAACCAAATTTTGCTGCAGAATGAGAAGCAACAACTCCTACAATCCCCCCTCCAATATTATGTGCAATATTCCAAAAAGCAAATGTAGTACCCCTTTCCCTAACCGAATACCAATGCCCCAGGGATCGACCACAGGGAGGCCAACCCATTCCTTGTACAAGTCCATTGGCTCCCCATAAAATTAAATGGATCCAATAATGATTCGCAAATCCAAATGAAAAATTTAGAATGGCGGTGAGTAATAATCCTACTGCCATAAATTTTTTAGGATTGGAACGATCGGATAGTGCACCCATAAAAAATTTTCCAATTCCATATGTGATGGCAGTTACAGCTAAGATATCACCCAAATCAGATTTGGAATATGACAATGCTTCCCCAATTTCTTTCGAAACGGGAGAAAAATTATTACGTGTTAAGTAGTATACCGTATAACCAATGAAAGTCGACTCTAATACTTGGAACCTTAGTTTTGGATAAAGAGTTGAAATTTCATCTTTCGATTTTTGTGGGATCGCGGGTGCTGGTGCAAACCACTGACGAAGGGACTTGTACATAAACTTGGAAATTGATGTCTAATGATAAGGAGTCAAGTGTATTCTCATGAAAACAGATATTAGAAACGGATTTATTGGCACAATTGGAAATACACCCCTCATACGTATCAATTCATTAAGCGAAGAAACTGGCTGTGAAATTCTCGGCAAAGCAGAATTCTTAAACCCAGGTGGTTCTGTCAAAGATCGGGCAGCTTTGTACATCATCGAAGATGCAGAAAAAAAAGGCCTTCTCAAAAAAGGTGGTACGGTTGTCGAAGGTACGGCTGGGAATACAGGCATCGGGCTCACTCATATTTGTAATGCAAAAGGGTACAAAACGATCATTGTCATTCCAGAAACCCAATCGAAAGAAAAAATCGAAATGTTACGAACATTAGGTGCTGAGGTGATTCTAGTTCCAGCAGTTCCTTATACAAATCCTGGAAATTATGTACGTGTCTCAGAACAAATTGCAAAGGAAACACCCAATTCACTTTGGGCGAACCAATTTGATAACCTTGCCAATCGAAACGCACATTTTGAAACCACTGGTCCTGAAATTTGGGAACAAACCCAAGGGAAAATAGATGTGTGGACCACATCCATCGGAACTGGTGGTACGTATGCTGGAACCGCTTTGTATCTTAAGTCCAAAAATCCAAACATCAAATGTATCGTTTGTGACCCACTTGGATCCGGTGTGTATTCTTTTGTGAAAACAGGAACCATTACCATTGAAGGTTCTTCTATCACAGAAGGAATAGGCCAAGGAAGGATCACAAAAAATATGGAAGGAATGCCAGCCGATGACGCGGTTCGTATCCATGATAAGGAGGCACTTAGTATCTTACAAAAAGTACTCCGAGAGGATGGATTGTTTATGGGAGGGAGTGTGGGGATCAATTTGGCAGCAGCATACCAAATTGCGAAACAATTGGGACCAGGGCACACCATCGTGACCGTGTTATGTGACACAGGAACCAAATACCAGTCCAAAATTTACAATCCAGAATTTTTAAAATCTAAAGGTTTATATGGAAACATAGATTGAACAAAATCAGGTGGATTGTGAGAAGATATTAAGAACATTCCCTAAATTAAAATTCCCAAACGGTGTCTGTACGAATTGAACTAGGTTCATATTCGAAAGAGCATGAATCTTATTGGCATTCGAAATTTCTTGTATCTTTATGAGTTTCTCTTGAATGGAAACAGATTCTATTTTCTAAAAATTTAGATTTTCTCTAGACGAAATCACCTCTCAGTTGTTACTCTTCATTAGAAATGAAATTATTAGATCGGATGGATTGGATCAAAGGAAAAAGGTTCCTTCAGAAAATCATCATATCCTTATGTTTCCTTCCTACCTTAGGATGTTCGTTTCCTACAATCAATCGTTCCTTACTCGAAACGTTTACAACCTTTCGGTTTCTCCAAGCAAATACCCTATCTTATTCCATTAGTTTTCAAGTCTCTGGTTTACTCGGAACTGGTTTACAAATCGAAAATAACGGTGACGTGATGGATGTCAGTACGAATGGTACATATACCTTCACTAAAAAAATAAATTCTGGTGCCACTTATCAAGTAACGGTCAAAACCCCTCCGAGTACCCCCATTCAAAAATGTATTGTTTCTTCAGGCCAAGGAACAGTCCTCAGTGGAAACATTGAAGGGATACAAGTAGTTTGTGGGAGTGCATTGTATCTCATCAGTGGAACGACAACTGGACTTTCAGGGAATGGATTACAATTGCAAAATGTGACTGGTGTTGGAACTGATGTTATCAATGTCAATAGTGCAAGTTTTTCCTTTCCACCACTTCCTGTGGGTGAGACTTATGATTTCAGTATTATAAGCCAACCGACTAACCCTAGTCAAACTTGTTCCATTACAACACCTGTTGTCACAAATGGTACGATGGTTGCCTCACCCATATCCGTTAGCATCAATTGTACAACCAATTCCTATGCCGTTAGTGCCCAAGTCATTGGGATTTTAGGTACACTCACAGCAGGAAATGAACTAAAACTGACACTTAATGGTTCCAATACAATCAATGTAACAGCTGATGGGACTTATGCCTTCCCCGGCACCTATTTAAGTGGTGGGAATTTTACTGTAACCGTTGATAACCCAGGAGGAGTCATCACTTCTGGAGTTTGTACATTATCATCAGGTTCAGTAACAATAGGAAACGGACCTACAAACTTTGCTGTCAATTGTAGTAACGCATTTTTAGTCAGTGGTACCGTTTCAAGTCCCGGAGGTACAACAACTAGTGTGTTAGGTGGGACAGTGACTTTAGATTTGGTGCAAACAGGAGGATCTCCCGTTTTTCCTACCCAATCAATCACGATTAACCCAGGTGTCACAAATTTTACATTCCCAAGTACCATTCCAGGAGGTGTGGACTATCAAATTGTCGTATTTGCTAATCCACCTAACCAAACTTGTACGATTACTGCTGGAGCCACTCATTCTGGGATTGTGTCCAATATGTCGAATGTTGTACTCAATTGTAGTTTAACACTTCCTAGTTTTTCTCCTGTTAGTGGCTCTCTATTTAATGATGATGGGACTGTTACCATTTCCAGTTTGATCCCAGGGTCAGAGTATCGATACACAATTGGAAATGGATCTCAAGCGGATCCAACCTGTGCCTCAGGAACAATGACAACATCCACAGTCACGATAACCGATAACAACCAAGCAGTGGTCAAAGTGATCCATTGTAAGGTGGGTTGGGTGGAATCACAAGTTGTCACTGCTTCTTATACACTCAAAGTAGCGACACCTACTCCTAGTTTGGCGACTGGATCTTTTCTGGACTCAGGCCAAAATGTAAGTTTCTCAAGTACAACAACGGGTTCCACATGGGTTTGTCATACTTCGGCAGCAGCGGTCCCAACTGATCCAGATTGTGGCCCTACACTCAACACATGTAATACTGGTGTTCTTGGGAATTATATTTTTCCAACACCAGGTGTTTCTCAAAATGTAAAGGCGAGAATGTGCAAAGTAAATTATGCACAGAGTGATGTTTTGAGCACCAATTACCAACCAAATGTTTATACTGTTGGTGGAACGATTAGTTCTCTCACAACACCCTTTGGAACCAATACTTTTGTTTTACAGAATAATGGTGGTGATGATTTAATCATTGCAAGTAATGGAACATTTACATTCAATACGGCTTTACCAACCGGTACAAATTTTACGGTCTCAGTCTTATCAGGTCCACAAAATCCTTGGCAAACTTGTAATATCACAAATGCAAATGGTACAGTTTCCAATACTGCGATCACTAACATCGCGATCTCATGTTCCGTAAATCAATACAACATGAGTGGAAACGTTACTAGTTCTGTCACTTTACCTTCAGGCCTAACTGTCACCAATGGTGTTGATACAATCAATGTTCCTGCAGGTGCAACTTCTACTCCCATTTCTTTTGCGACTCCGATCAGCAGTGGAACTGGTTATGAAATCCAAATCACCCAAGAACCTCCAGGATTTGTTTGTGCAGTTCAATCAAACATGCAAGGCACTATGTTAGGTGCCAACATCACCAATGTCGCAGTGAATTGTGTAGCAGGGTTTCGATATGGGAATGCAATCGGATTAAAAAAACAAGCACCTGTGCAAATCCATTATTATAAAGGAGATGTCACAACGGCAGCAGGTGTAGCAGGCAGTGGATCAAGTGATGGCCCTGCTCCCGCATCCAGTTTTAATGATATCGGTGGCATCACCTATGATGGAACAAAAGGTTTTATCGTAGATTCTGGTAATCATAAAATTCGTGTCTTCAATCCAATGACCAATACGGTTTCCTCTCTGGTAGGAAATGGTGCCGCGGGAAATACTCCTGGATCAGGTATGAGTGGAACATTCAATCTTCCTAAAGGAATCACTACAGATGGCACATATTTGTATGTCACAGAAACATTGGGTAATCGTATCAAACGTGTTCTAATTAGCTCTGGTTATGCGGAGACGTTTGCAGGCGATGATACCGTGGTTTCACCAGCGAATGCAAATCTTGATGCAACAGATCCACTTGCTGCTAGATTTGCATCACCTGCTGGCATTGTGATTGATGATAACAAACTTTACATCGCGGATCGGAATAATTCAGCAATCCGTGTCATCAAGTTAAGTACGCGTGAGGTCACGACACTTGTTACCGGAGGAGATATCAGTTTTCCAGAAGGACTTACCATCATCGGTGATTACCTATATGCTACCAATTTAGGAACCTACAACATCACAAAAACACACAAGATAACAGGCGTTACAACGATTTTGTGTGGGAATTCAACCAATGGGTACATTGATGCCGTTGGAACGGATGCTTCTTTCAATTTACCACACGGGATCACTTCCGATGGTATCTTTTTGTATGTAGCCGATTATGGAAATCATTTGATCCGAAGGGTACATAGTGTCACTGGAGAAGTGATCACAATTGCAGGTTCTGGAAACACTGGACTCATCAATGGAGTTGGTGTATCAGCATCCATTCAATCACCAAAATACATTTCCAACCTTGGTGATGTAATTGTTTTTGGAACTGTAAATGCGCTTCGAACCATAAAGTCTGAAAGTTTGCAATCTTATTATCCATTAAATGGTTCAAATTACAATTTTGTAAATAACCAAACAATTACTTCGATCGGAAGTCCAACCTTTGGAAATGGTAGATTTAATGAACTAACTGGAGCAGCGAGTACATCCATAGGAAATGCAGGAACTGCACCTTCTCCCAGTTTGTCGGTCAATAAAATCACTATGGCAGGATGGATTTTATGGGATGGAACAAACTCTGGAATTGGAAAAGTAATTTTTTATAACGGTGATTTTACAACCAACGGCCATGGATTGTTTATAGATTCAAAAGACCAATTAGCAATCTACCGCGGTGGTATGCTCCCTGATTCTACAAATGTGACTGTCATACCTAACTTCTGGACCCATGTTGCATTAACTGTTGATAGTAACGATTTATACAAAGTCTATCTTAACGGAAATTTAGTGTTTGAAAAAACCTTAAGTACAAATCCCGTTTCTGGAAATTTTACAATCGGTGTTTCTTCAGCTGGCTCTTTTTTCTTTCCTGGCAGACTTGCTGATTTGCGTTTCTACAACAGGGAACTCAATGAAGCAGAGATCAATGACTTAGCAAAAAATGCAGAAAGTACGTTGGTTGGAAATTCCTATGCATCTCGACCAATCCAATTGGCAGCTCAATACCAATTTTCAGGAGACTCCACATCAAAAGGACCTTTTGGTGGAAGTTTGTCTTTTTATGGTCCATTGACAAACTATTCAACTGGAATCAACAAAACAAATAATACTGCCGTCAGAATTTCTGCATCTTCTGGTGGATACTTACTTGGCTCGGAACAAGGTTTACCGCATGGATCACAACCAAGGAGTATCTGTGTCTGGGTAAACCTAGAAACCTATCCTAATATGGGAGACAATGCCCCTCTCATCACATATGGAAGTGCAGGGCCTTCCACTGAATTCATTTTAAATGTCTACAGAGCATCACCTACTGGTGACCTGAAACTTCGGTTTGGTGGTCTCGGCGGCGGAGAATTGTATCCGTCTTATACACTGCCATTAAATCGATGGACTCATATTTGTGGTACATTTGACGGTAACAATGGTTGGTTATATGTTGATGGAGTGGAAATCAGTGGACCAGTGAACATTGGTTCGTCTATCAATACAACAACAGGAACTGGACTCTATGTAGGTCGAATGGCTTCGTTTCCTGGTCATATGTTTGGGGGAAAAGTAGATGAAATTAAAATTTATGCAAAAGCACTCTCTCAAAAGGAAGTCAGAACTCTCTCAGCACAAATCCCCAATGGTTTAATTGCCCGTTACGATTTTAATAAAAATTTTGATGATGTAAGTGGTTTCGGAAATCCAACCACAAGTGTAGGAGCAACTCTTGTTTCCGACAAATATGGAAATGGAATTTCCGCTTTGAATACAAATGGAAGTACTTACCTAAATGTAACCACTACAACCTCATCCCTACCAAAAAATTCCCAACCACGAACAATTTGTGTTCAGTACAAATCAGCGACCCTCAATTCAGGGACTATGGTTAGTATTGGGCCCAATTCAACAGATCGCATGATTGCGTTAGGTGCTGGTAATACAAGTTCTAAATACTTTTTTTCAGGTTATCTAAACGATGTAGAAGAATTTTATTATAACCATGAAAATGTTTGGCACCACCTTTGTGGTGTATTTGAAGGTCCTGCAGGAAGTTATGCTGCTACTATCTACCATAATGGAGCAAAACTCATCAGCCAAACCAAAAATACTTGGGATACAAATCCCAATGTTTTTACGATTGGAATTCGATCTGATTTAACCAATGGATTTAATGGTCAATTGGATGAAGTTCTAGTTTATAACCGCGCATTAACACTGATGGAAATCCAAGCTTTATCAGGTTATGATCCAAAACAAGTGATTACTTGGAATGCAAATCCGACAACAAGCAGTTTGAAACTTCACCTAAGTGCTGATAGTTTTTCAAATCAATCCAATTATTCACCGATCACCACTTGGCATGACAGAAGTGGGAATGCAGCTTCTTTTTTCACAGGAGGTTCCTCTCCAACCTATAATAACGCAGGATTCAATAATAAACCTACTGTGAATTTTAACGCAGGCAATTCTGAGTATTTATTCCGTGGCAGTGCTGCAAACATTCCTTCCAATAGTTCTACTTTTTTCATCGCCCTATCAAGAACAGCCAACGCCAATGATACATTTTTTGAATCAGCATCACCTGGTGTATCATATTATTTTGATGGAGACAATATTCGAATGGCAAAACCATCGGATGGAATTGTTGGCTCGAGTAACATCCAATTTCCTTATACAAACATTCCTTATTTGATTGCAGCAGAACAATTAAATGGAATTTCCTTTGGTATGTATTCAAGTGGATATGCAGTAGGTATCCCTACAGATCCAAGTAAAACCTACTCACAAAATAATCTTTATTTAGGTTCTAACTCTAGCCCAGGTAACTTTTTCTCTGGAAATATCAGCGAAGTACTCTATTACAATGTCAGTTTATCCAATCCAGGTCGTACCATTGTATTCTGTTACTTATCTCAAAAATACAATATTGATTTGTCTGCTGCTTCGGTGTATTGCGATTGAAGATGCAACATTATCACTACCGGTATCTTTTTTTCGGACTCTTTTTTTGTATGATTCTATATGGTTGTTATTCAGAAAATGATTCTATCACCAAAGAACCACCCCCACCGAAAGCAACCACAGTCCCTTTACCTGAGGCGATGTACATTCAAAATGGATGTATCTCTTGCCATGGACCTGAAGGAAATGGAAGAGGTACTCGGACACATTTACTTAAAGGAAGTCGGATTCCTAATTTCCAAGATCGTACAACATATCTGAATGGTTCCTCCAAAGAATCCATTGCAAACAGTATCAAAAATGGAATCCCTGGAACATACATGAAAGCATATTCACATATGCGTAAAAACGAAATCAATGCATTGGCAGAATATATTCAAAAAATGCAAAAAAACAATCGTTAACGTTTCAATGGAAACGAATTCTATCGTCCCACATTCATCAAATTTGAGAATAATTCACAAGCGGTCATGGATCCAAGCTCACAGGCATCGTCTAACTCACCCAATGCAATTGAAATTTCCTCAATTTTTTTAGTCTTAAGTCGAGTATCTGCATTTGACTCCAATTGTTTTGCTTTCATCATTTGTTCACTCACGGTTACAAAGTTCCATGGCGAAATTCTTTTTTCGTAGGCCAATGTTTTTAGGAATATTTTGATATCCTTTTCGATCTGAGGGTAAACTGATTCAAAACAAGTTACTATGATTACAAATCCAAATTCTTCTGCAGTGGAGGTGATATAATGTTGGACAATTGTATCTTCCTTGTCTTTAAAACTTCCAACCATTCCAAGAAATTGATAAACTTCTTTGTCTTTAATTTCCGTTAATTTTTGTAAATTATAATATTCCTTCACATTTGAAACAAGAATATATCGTTTGGACTCTAAATGAAAAAGGATTGGATCAAGGTATTGTTGTTTTTCTGATTCTTTAAAAAGAATCACTATCGCTGGAATGATTTCTCTACCTGTCTCCTCCTTCAAAGGACTCGTTCGAAAATGATCAAACTTAGTTGAACTTCCGTTAGACTTTCGGTTCGTTAAATACCAATTCGAAGGTAATTGGAAGGAGATACAATGTGTCCTTAGGCAGGTATTCCATTTTTCAGCTTGGACACTGATTGGGAAAGTCAAAAGGACAAATCCAAAAATGATGGAAAAACGGATTTTGGAACCATTCATTGCATTAACTCTTTTCTATCTTTGAAAAAATCGAGTGCATTGGGATTTGCCAAAGCATTTTTATTTTTTACTTCGAGACCAGCAACAGTTTGTTTAACAGCAATTTCTACTTTTTTCCCATTGATCGTATAAGGAATTTCTGGTACTGTTAAAATGATTGAGGGAACGTGCCTAGGTGAAGTTTCATTTTTAATTTGTTCTTTGATTTTTTTAACCAAACGATCATCCAGTTGGACTCCATCTGCTAAAACAACAAATAATACAACTCTCACATCATCTTTGTAGTCTTGCCCAATGATCACCGAATCCTTAATTTCTTCAATTTTAGAAACGACAGAATAAATGTCTGCAGTTCCGATACGTACTCCTCCGGGATTCAGTGTAGCATCTGATCTTCCGTAGATAATGACACCATTCTCTGGAGTGATCGAAGCAAAATCTCCATGACACCAGATATTATCATAAGTTTCAAAATAAGCTGCCTTATATTTTGCACCTGATTCATCATTCCAAAAGAATAATGGCATAGAAGGGAATGGAGTGGGACAAACCAATTCACCCTTTTCTCCAGTGACAGATCTTCCCATACTGTCAAAAACTTGGACATCCATTCCCAAACCCTTACACTGAATTTGACCAGCATACACGGGTAAGCTGGGATTACCTAAAGCAAAACATCCATTTAAATCCGTTCCGCCTGAGATTGAAGATAATTGAACATCTGTTTTTATTTTTTCATATACATAGTGAAAACCAGAAACTGGCAAGGGAGAACCTGTCGAAAGAATCACTTTTAAATCTGGAAGTGAGTATTTCGATTTTACAGAAATTCCTTCTTCTTCCAATACAGATAAGTACTTGGCACTGGTTCCAAAAACTTGAATGGATTCTTTTTCTGCCATACTCCAAAGGGTTTCCCAATTGGGATAAAATGGATTCCCATCAAACTGGTATAAGGTTGCACCCAATGCCAATACAGATTGAGACCAATTCCACATCATCCAACCACAGGTTGTATAATAAAAAAACCGATCTCCTTCTGATACATTACTATGTAACGCCAGTTCTTTAGTATGATTGAGTAATACTCCCCCACCTTGGACAATGCATTTAGGAAGACCAGTTGTTCCAGATGAAAACATGATGTAAACTGGATCAGAAAAACTGATAGGAACATAATCGATTGATTCGTCCTTTGTTGGTGATAAATCTTGGTAACGAATCGGATTATAAATCTTACCAAAATCTTTAATAGGATTCAAAAACTCATATAAGATTGTTTGTTTGAATTCGGAATTTTTTGCTGAAAATAAAGTTTGGGTGATCTCTTCCAATTTTTCAATGATCGAAATTTCCTTTCCTTTGAATGAATAGGATTCCACAGAAATCACTACCTTAGGAAAAATTTGTTCAAATCGATCCAATATCCCTTTCACTCCAAAATCAGGTGAAGCACTGGACCAAATAGCACCTAACGATGTTGTTGCCAACATGCCAATCGTAGAAATGGGAGCATTCGGAACAATTCCTACAACGCGATCACCTTTTTGAATTCCTAACGAAAGTAAGTGTTTACGTAATTTAATGACCTCTAATTTTAATTCATGGTATGTTAACCTTTGTACACCTCCGTCTTCCCCATAAAACACAATCGCTTCTTGTTTTGGATTCCCTTTCTCCAGTAAGTTTTCAGCAAAATTGAAAGTAGCACCAGGAAACCATTTTGTTTCAGAAAACTGTTTCCCCATCATAAAAGTTTGGGTAGTCGGGGTTTTTAGAATCAGCCCTGATTCTTGTAGCCACTCCTTCCAAAAAATTTGAGATTCATCGGTAGAAAATTGATGGAAGGAAACATAATCAGGAAAGGATTTCCCCAATTTTGTTTCAAGACGATGTTGGAAATTGATGAGGTTGTTAGAATGGGAAACTGGAGTCCATAGAGGATTTTGCGACATCTTGAGAACTGATCTTGTCCAATTTCAATATTAAGGCAAGTATGTTCCATAAATGAGTAGTAGAAAAAAATATTCGAGAAATTCTAGGGAAAATGCTGTTCAATTCGATTGATTATTTCTTTTTCTTTATTGCTTGTTATATCACTTATTGGATCTCACCTTCTCGGTTTCGCAAATATATCCTAATCGTTTTCTCATTATTATTTTATGGATACTGGAGTGGTTCGTTTTTAATACACTTCGTACTTTTTATCATTATTACTCACCTTTGTGTGATTGGAATTCTAAAAACGAAAAGGAAAATATTCCTTATACTGGGAGTATCCATAAATTTATTAAATTTATGTTTTTTTAAATATGTATTAACCTATTTAAAATACCTAATGTCAGAAGGTGAATTAACCATTCCCTTTTTCCAATCTTTATCCGAATTTGTATTACCTCTAGCAATTAGCTTCTATACGTTTCAAATGATTGCTTACCTCGTTGATGCTTGGAGAGGTAAATTCACGGAATCACCTTTCGTTAATTTTTTACTATTTATTTTATTTTTTCCACAACTGATTGCTGGGCCCATCATGCGTCATGACGATTTTTATGACCAAATTGACCACGCAAAACTTACATTAGATTTTGTACAACGTGGGATCTTTCATATACTTTCAGGACTTATCAAAAAGGTACTAATCGCAGATCAAATCGCAAAATTAATCAATCCTGTTTATGCCAATCCAGGTGAATATGATGGGGTCTCGATTTTTTTATCAACATTTGCCTTTTCATTCCAAGTTTATGGTGATTTTTCCGGTTACACAGACCTAGCAAGAGGATCTGCATTTTTGTTAGGATATGAAATTCCGGAAAACTTTCGATCCCCGTTTCTATCTGTTAGTTTTGCAGAATTATGGAGCCGGTGGCATTATACACTTTCAACATGGATCAGAGATTACCTCTACATACCATTGGGAGGAAACCGCGTTACAGAATTGAGATATAATATAAACACAATCATCGTGATGTCATTGTCTGGTTTGTGGCATGGAAACACTTACACCTTTTTTCTTTGGGGGTTTTTTCACGGAATTTTTCTATCCATCGAGAGATTTGCCTATGGTAAACCTAACAGAAGCTCTATGACGCCATTAAAAAAATTCCTGGCTGTTATTTGGATTTTTACAATTTTTTCCGTTCTTGCTACATTTTTCAGAATCGATACTCTAGAAAAAATATCAACGTTTTGGTCTTCCGTTATCAATCTAAAAGGAAAAATTATTTATAAACCCGATTTCTGGGGACTCATGATTGGTAGTTATATCTTACAATTTATTGAATATAAAAATTATTTTAAAGATAAATTAGAACCTTATATAGTTTGGTTGGTACCAGTTTGTACACTCCTCGTTTATTATGCTTTAGTGAAGATTGAAGCTGCTACCGAAACCTTTATCTATTTCCAATTCTGAGATTAAATATGACACTAAAGAAAATTTACTTTTATCCACTAATTTTAATACTTTTTGTCTTCACAGTTGATAAAATTGCTTGTATCCCTGATTTCCGTGAAGCTGCTAGGCGACCATATAAATCTGGACAAAATATTCTCGTTGGATTCCCAAAGGTTTGGGAAGAAAACAAACATTTACAATCCGAGAACATTAATGTAGCAGTTGTTACAGGATCTTCTAGGTCTGATATTTTCCATGAATGGGAGAATATTCCTGTTAACAAAAATACTTACAATGAACCAATCTATTTTGAAACACGACTTGCTCTAAAAGCTTCTGAATATTTTTTATACTACCTTTTGCTTAAATCAATGGTAGATGGTGGATTTAAACCAAATTTATTATTCATTGAATTCTCTGAAGAAATGTTAAACGAGAATAATGTTTACTCTTACAAAACGAAGTGGAAAGAGTTAATGTTAACAGAGCGAGAATTAATTGATATATTCCCTGTATTTAATGCTAAATATAAACTAGATATTTTAAGTCGGTTGTTATTTGTCTCTTATAATTATCATATTCGTCCTATCCAAGGAGTTTCAAATTTAATAAAAGGGGAAAGAGCAGCGGACGATACTTATTTTATTGCACTCTCTTCCTACTTAAATAAAAAGAGACCATTTAATCCGAATAATACGGGCATTGAAATCGATAATTTTACTCCAAAAGAATATGAAGAACGAATTGTAAACTACAGCAAATCTCAAGAACAACTATTGCTTAACAACTTTTTGATTTCAGAAACTGAAGTTGGATTTCTCAAAAGAATTATTGAACTTGCTGAAGAAAATAACATTCCTACCGTTATCTGGGAACCACAAGTACATCCCTATTATAAGGAACGTAGAAATTCGATCACTGGTGGAAAATTATTCGATACGATTTCCGAAGCTTTAATTGAGAAAAATTCTAAAAATATTCGTCGTATATCTCTGAATAGAGGGAATACAAATTGTCGTTTGTATACAGATTCGAGTCACGTCTCTCCCCTCTGTGTTCCAGAAATCGTGGATAAGTTATTGCAAACTGCAAAGGAGATTCCAAACTTTCAATAATTGTATGAAACCTTTCAATTGGCAAAAGAATGCGTTCAAACAAAGTTTCCTATTTTGTTTTGTATTGATGTTTTCTGCCAATTTTATGTACCAAAGGATTGTCGACAATGAGGTGAATTGTGGATCTTTGGGAACTCCAGAAAGTGGATGTCCCTATGCTTTTTTAGACCATACACTCGGCATTGATCCAGGTCACGATCTTGGAGATGATGTTGAACATTCTGAACATGTTTGTTTTTCGTGCCCTTGCAATTCCATTGTTTCGATCACCTGGAATTTATATCTTTCGCATATTTTAATCAATTTACATAAAGTTTATTTTGAATTAAAAGAATTTCCTATTCCTAAATTCTCTTCACTTTCTTATCTTTTTAGACCTCCGAGACAACATATCACCTAGTTCTATCGCACATCCGTTTACTTGCGTTATCTACGTGGGAGGTTCCATGTTTTATTTTTCAATTTCAAATAATTTTAAATTGAAGTGGCTTTCAATATTACTGTTGATGCCTACAATTTTTAATTCAAAAATCGAATCCCAGGAAAACCTTGGGAACTCATGTCAGAATCAAAACTCAATGTTAGAATTGAGTTTTTGTATCGTCAATCGCCATCCTGATTATCGAATCGAGGAGATTAAACTAAAGGAAATTTCTGGAAGGAAAAAAATCGCTTCTTATTATTTTCCATCGAATCCAACTTTTTCTGGTTATGTGGCAAACAGAAAGGGAGACACAGCGGGACCAATCATAGGATCCACACTTACAATTGCTAATAACTTTCAAGTTATGGTAAATCAGGAAATTTACACCAATGGTAAAAGAGAAATCGCCATCAAAATCGCCGATGAAGAATTTAGAGCGCAAGTATATCGTTTAGAGTCCGTTAAACGTTCCTTAGAGTTCGATGCCTTAAAAAAACTAACACGATTTCGATACCTTTTTTTGGAAAAGGAAAACAGTTTATATAGTTTGAATTTAGTAAAGGAACTTAAAAAAGTTTCAAAAGCTAGAATCAACGAAGGACTTTCACCTGGAATTGATGAATCCTTATCAGAAGCTGAAGAAATTCGTATTTATAAAATTTGGAATTTATCTCAAAGGCAATATGAAAATGCAAAATCTGAATTGGAAGTTTTGCTTGGTTTTCCATTTGAGTTAACACAATTAAAAGTTTTCCAATGGAAACTACCTAACGATTTACCAAAAGACAAATCAGAGTTAGTGAAGATAGCGTACCAATATAGACCAGAAATTTTTCTAACGGAAAAAGAAATCGAATTAGCGTTACTCCGACATAACGAAGTTAGAAAACAAAAAATTCCAAATGTGAGTTTGGGAGCTTTTGCACAAAACGATGGGTTTAATGAACGAGTCTTAGGTGGAATGCTAACGATACCTCTGATTGTCTGGCGAGATTATGAGGGTGAATCGATCATTTCATCCTCCAAGATTGATAGCTCAAAAGAATTAAAAGAATCTGTATCTAGAAATATCAAACAAGAAGTATTGTTTGCACTTACGAATTTCATCACACTAGACGATGAAGTAAAACTTTATGATGAAAACAAACTAGAAAGAGCGGAATCCGATCTAAACAATCTACAAGAAGCAATCAGATTCGGTAAAATTAAAATCATCGATGCAATCAACCAACAAAGAATCTTATTACAAACTAAACTAAATTATTTAAGCACCAAATCAGAATACGAAGTATCTCAAATTGAGTTGATACGAGTGCTTGGATTACCAACAAATACAATGGAAGTTCGACCATGAAAATTAATTTTAAAATCATCCTTTTTTCTATCTTACTTTTAATCGGTGTTATTTATTTTTGGCAATCTAGCCGAATCAAACCTATTGCTCCAGAAATTACCACAAACAAAAATATTCTTCATATAACAAAAGAACAACGAGATGCTATTTCGATTGAATTCGAATTAGTTTCTCTAAAAAAAATTCACACAAATATTGAACTGATTGGCGAAACGGAAGCCGTGCCAGATGACATCATGGATGTTCCAGCTAGAATTTCAGGTAGAGTCACAAGTGTGTATTTTGTTGAAGGAGATACCATTCAAAAAGGGCAGAAACTAGCAACCATCGATTCTCCAGAACTTGCAAAACTTAGATCTACTTATCTCGTTGCAAAATCTAAGTACAACGCAGCTGAACAAAACTTAACAAGAATAAGCTCTCTTGTAAAAATGAATTTAGCGGCTAAACAAGAACAAATTGATGCAGAAGCAAATTTACGAGTGATTGAATCCGAGAAAAATTCAGCAGAAGAAAATTTACGTGCGAACGGTATAAACATCGATAATAGTTCCACGGGACAATACATTGTTTATTCTCCAAGGTCTGGACTAGCTTTATCGAGAAATGCAGTTCCAGGTTCGATTGTGGCAGGGAATCAAATTCTAACTACCATTGCCAATCTTACCAATCTTTGGTTCCAAGCAAAAATATATGAAAATGATTTAAAATATTTATCAGAAGGAATATCTGCAGATGTAATATTGAATGCTTATCCTGACTTAAACTTTTATGGAAAATTAGAACACATTGGCGAAAAAGTTGATCCTGGATCTCGAACAGTTCATGCACGAGTTGTTTTTAAAAATCAAAACAAAAAAGCAAAAATTGGATTGTTTGGAAGGGCAATCCTCAGCGTGAACGAAAGGACAGGAATTCAAATTCCCGAAATAGCAATTCAATCGTACCAAGATTCTAAATTTGTATTTATAGAAACCAAACCAGAAACCTACCAATGGTTAGAAGTTTCAACAGGTAGTACAAATGACAAAATGGTAGAAGTAATCTCTGGACTCAGAGAAGGAGACAAGGTTGTCACAAAAGGTTCCTTTGAATTAAAAGCAATTTTATTCAAAGATACATTTGGAGGAGGTGAATGAAATGGAATTTTTAACTAAAATTGTATCTTTTTCACTTCAAAATCGACTTTTAATCATTCTTTCCACCATCTTACTGGTATTTGGTGGTTTTTTTTCACTAAAACATCTAAAAGTTGATGCTGTTCCTGATATAACAAATGTACAAGTTCAAATCATTACAACATCGCCTTCTTTATCTACATTAGAAATCGAACAATACATAACCTTACCTGTTGAACGTGCAATCACAGGAATTCCAAATTTAACAGAAGTTCGATCAGTTTCTAGATACGGATTTTCCTTGGTAACCGCTGTTTTTTCTGATGGAACAGACTTATGGAAAAGTAGGCAGTTGGTTAGTGAAAAACTAACAGAAGCTTCCGAAAACATACCTGCAATTTATGGTAAACCAGTAATTGGACCAATCACAACTGGATTAGGAGAAGTATTTCAATTTACAATCGAAAGCCAATTCCATAGTCAAATGGAGTTAACAACTTATTTAAATTGGTATATCAATCCCGCTTTAAAGACTGTTCCAGGAATCGTTGAAGTGAACAGTTTTGGTGGAAAAACAAAACAATACCAGGTCATAGTTGATCCATTAAAAGTTGCTTCTTTAGGAATTTCGTTTAACCAAATTATCAATGCAATCCAAACCAATAACCTATCAACAGGCAGTGGATACATTGAAAAATCAAATGAACAACTTATCGTTGGTAGTGATGGGCTTTTAAAAACAATTACAGATTTTGAAAAAATACAAATCGGTAAAATGAAGGATGGTTTTCCCATCTATTTGAATACAGTTGCAAAAATTGTCGAAGGCCCTCGTTTAAGAAAAGGTGCAGCTACTTCTTCTGGAACTTCAGAGGTTGTGGGAGCCGTTACATTGATGTTACTCGGAGAAAATTCCTTAGAAGTAACAAAAGCGGTAAAAGAAAAAATAACACAAATTGAAAAAACCTTACCGACAGGAATGAAAATAAAACCGTATTATGATCGTTCCATAATGGTTTCCAATACATTAAAAACTATTGTCTGGAACCTTTCGGAAGGAGCACTCCTTGTCATCATTATTTTGTTTCTTATGATAGGTGACTTTCGATCTGGGCTCGTAATCGCCTCTGTCATTCCCCTGGCAATGCTCATTGCGATTTCTTTAATGTTCGTCCGCGATTTACCAGCTAACTTAATGTCGATGGGTGCGATTGATTTTGGACTCATTGTGGATGGTGCAGTCATTCTAATTGAGAACTCTCATAGAAGATTAGGATTAAAAGTAAAGGAACTTAAAAGATCGTTAACACCTATCGAAAAAAGAGATACAATTCTTGAGGCAACCATTGAAGTTAGGAAGGCAACAATTTATGGTGAAATTATCATTGGAATCGTTTATATACCAATTCTAACACTCAGTGGTACAGAAGGTAAAATGTTTATACCAATGGCAACTACAGTATTATTTGCATTGATTGGTTCCTTTATCCTTACACTCACAATTATACCAGTTTTAGCATCTTTCTTTTTACATTCAGACATCAAAGAAGACTCAAAAACTGCCTTTTTCCAAAAAATTCAAAACTGGTACATTCCAAAACTTGAATATTGTTTCAAAGATACAAACAAGATCATGTATTCTACAATTAGTATCTTTATTGTCTCTATTCTCCTCTTCTTCCGATTAGGTGGAGAATTTTTACCTAAACTTGATGAAGGAAATTTACTCATCGAAATTAGTCGATACCCCTCTACTACATTAACTGAATCATTGGCTTCATCTACAAAAATTGAATCTGCAATCTTAAAAGAGATACCTGAAATAACGGAAATTGTATCGAGGACAGGTTCTCCAGAACTTGCGATTGAACCAATGGGTGTAGAAAAAACAGATATGTATTTGGATATGAAACCAAGATCTGAATGGAAACAATCCAAAGCAGATATTGAAAACAAGTTAGAAGAGATCATCCAACGAGTTTCACCACAAGTCGCTTATGGTTTATCGCAACCAATAGAAATGAGAAATAATGAAATCATGGCAGGCATTCGAGCAGATGTTGGAATTAAAGTTTTTGGTGATGATTTGGTAACACTAAAATCGATTGCAGAAGAAATCTCATCCAATATTAAAAACATCGAAGGTGTGGCCGATTTAAGGATCGAACAATTGTATGGATTGGAGTATCTCAGGATAAAACCAAACCGAGAAAAATTGGCACGATATAATTTAAATATAACAGATATCAATCGCATCACTGAATCATTTTCATCAGGTGTTCCAGCTGGGATCGTTTATGAAGGGATGAAACGATTTGATATCGTAGTGAAAACAGACATCAAATCTGATCCTGAACAAATTAGAAACACTCCTGTAAATGTCGGTCAGAATCAATTTGCACCATTTCATGAACTTGCAGAAATTAAAATTGAGGATGGGCCGGTTCAAATTTACCATCAAAACCAAAACCGTTACGCATTAGTTCAATTTAATATCAGAGGGAGTGACATGGTTTCAACTGTTGGAAAAGTAAAAAATGTCTTAGCTGATAAAATCAAATTTCCTGCGGGTTATCATTTTACTTTAGGTGGAGAATTTGAAAAATTCGAATCGGCAACCAATACTTTGTTAGTTGTAGTTCCAATCACTCTTTTGATAATATTTTTGATTTTATACTTTGCTTTTAATGAAGTTATGTCTGCGTTTATCATTTTTCTCAATGTTCCATTCGCTATCACAGGTGGCATTTTGGCATTGTATTTAAGAAATTTACCATTTAGTATTTCTGCAGGCGTTGGTTTCATTGCTCTGTTCGGTATCGCAGTCTTAAATGGTTTGGTTTTAATTAGTTTTATCAAATCATTAGAACATCATGGAAAAAAATTAGAAGATGCAATCAAAGAAGCAGCAATCTCTAGGCTTCGCCCTGTTTTAACAACAGCACTGCTTGCTTCAATAGGATTTATTCCAATGGCAATTAGTACATCACCAGGTGCCGAAGTTCAGAGACCATTGGCGACAGTCGTGATAGGAGGGTTAATCACCGCTAGTGCATTAACCCTCTTTGTATTACCTATTGTTTATTTAAAGTTTTTTGCGAAAAAGTCTTTCATACTTTCAAAAGAAGCATAATCTGCTTTTTCGTTATAAGCTAGGCCAGGTAATCCATGTTTTTCAGCACCTGGTCTAGTGAAACCATGAACCGCACCTGGATGTGAAACAAACGTTACTGGAGCCTTTGCTTCGGTAATTGTTTTTACAAATGTTTCAACAACATTTTTAGGTATAAAAGGATCATCCGCTCCATGGTGTACCAAAACTTTACTTTTAATTTTTTTAACACCTGTTGCTAGATTTTTGCTACCTAACATTCCATGAAAAGAAACAACTCCACCTTTTAGATCAGCACCATCTAATGCAAGTTCAATGACACCGCCTCCACCAAAACAATATCCAATCGCACCAATTTTTGTAGTATCAACATTTGGATTTGATTTCAAAATTTCAATGGCTTTGTAGATTTTTTTTAGGAGAATTTTAGGATCACCATTTGCACTTGAAAGTTTTCCCGCTTCCACATGGTCTTTTGCGAGAATCCCTTTTCCATATACATCCATAACAAAAGCAACATAACCTAAATCTGCTAATTGTTTTGCTCTTTGTTTTGGATACTCATTCACACCCCACCACTCGTGAATCACAAGAATTCCTGGTCGTTTGCCAGTGATACTTGAATCAACAGCCATAAAACCTTCGTATGTTTTACCATCCAATTTATATTCCAACGGACTCAAAGTGACAGTTGATTTGACTGGCAGTTCAGAAGTCGGTAGTGAACTACACTGGAATGCAAACATCATTGCTAATAGGGAAAGGAACAGTTTCATAAATCTCCTTTTGATCCTTGAAATGGTTTAGAATCCAAAGATCAACTTTTCCATTCTTAGATAGAATCTGAGGTGATGAAAGTAGAAATTTTACCTTGTTTTATGGATAATTTTATTAAATTTTCGCCGCTTACAAGATTCTAAAATAAACCAATTGGTCTACTTTTTCAATTTCTAAGAGAACCGACCGGTTCACAAATTGTACAAAAATGATATTTTTTTGTTAGTTGGATTTTTTTTATCGCAAGACCTTGCTTCGTTTTATCTTTTTGACCTGAGGACAAAATATGATCCAAAATAATTACTTCCAAAGTAACGAAGACTTAAAAGAACATTTCTATGATTTAATTGATTGGAATGAAATTGTACCCATTTACGAAAATCAGTTCTCCGATGCGAAACTTTATGAAACAACAAATAATGCCAGATTAGAAATGGCTCCGACATCGGTCGAAGAAGCAATCGCTTATTATGAAGAGATACTCAAGTCTTGTGGTGAAATTAGTGGGATGTATGTTTCACAAGTTGCCTCTACAGTTGATGCAAAAGGATTAAAATTTGAAAATGGAGATGTGATCCATCCGAAGGAGATGGTTGATGTCATCCAAATGTATCATGATGCTGGACTTGGACCGGCCGCTTTTAAACGTAAATATGGTGGACTTGGAGTACCAAGTATCATCAAAGCGATGATCGCAGAGATCATGTACCGATCTGATAGTTCCATCACCATTGCAGTTGGTAGTATGGGACTTGCGGCAATCTTAGAAGTATGTGCATCAGAAGAAATGAAACAAGAATGGATTCCAAAACTCATTTCAGGTAATTATACAGTCACTATGGGTTTGTCTGAACCTGACTTTGGATCCGACTTACCGAATATCACAACAAAGGCAGTAAAAAAAGGTGAAGAGTGGTTACTCAATGGAACCAAACGTTTTCAAACTGTTGCATGTGGTATCAATGGAAGTCCAGGAATTACACTGACACTGGCAAGAACAGGTACCCAAGAAAGTGGAGCAAGGGGTTTGTCTTTTTTTATTGTTGAAAACAAAGATTACCAAATCCAAGGGATCGAAAAAAAATTAGGGATCAAAGCATCCGCAACATGCGAAACTGTATTTGAAAATAGCAAAGGCCATTTGGTTGGGAAAGAAGGATTTGGTCTTGTTAAATATGTGATGGGAATGTTAAACGGAGCTCGACTCAGTGTCTCTTCTCAAGGAACAGGAATTGTAACAGCAGCATTTGAAGAAGCATTTAAATATGCTAACGAACGAATTCAATTTGGAAAGGCAATTTATGAAATCCCAGCAGTAAAAAGATTGTTAGATCGTATGGAGAGAGAACTTGCTGGAATGCGTTGTCTCATGGTGGAGGCTGCCTATTCTGTTGATAAATACTATTGGTATGAAGATGGCCGAGAAGTTTCACCAGAAGAAAGTAAAACTGCTAAGTTTTGGGAGAAAGTTGCCAATACACTCACACCAATCTCTAAGTATTATAACTCGGAAATGTGTAATGACTTAGTATATGACGGATTACAAGTATTAGGTGGAGCAGGATACACCGAAGATTATGATCTTTCTCGATTGTATCGCGATGCAAGAATAACAAATATATACGACGGAACTACACAAATCCAAGTCAATGCAGCAATTGGTGGAATTACTTCTGGGATGAGTGGAACTGGAACGTTTCGTGCTTATTTAGATCATTTAGCAAAAGGTTCAGAAGGAAACAATGCACTCACTGAGATACGGAATCTTTTTGAATCGATTGTTGATAATTTTAAATTAATCCAAGACCAAGGAACAAAAGAAGCATATAGTTTTGAAGTAGTCGAATCAGCTGCTCGAATGGTGATCGGATACCTTATGGAACGAAGTAAAAACAAATCCAAATCTAGAAAAGACCTTCGGACAAAATGGTGCAAAGAATTCCATAAAGACAGTTATGCGATTCTTACATCTAACCATATCAAATTAAAATCCGCATAAAAAAAAGGGCCCTCCATGATAGAGGACCCACGAGAAAGGAAAGGGAAGGTCTTCCTCCATTGCGACGGGGAGGAAGACCAAAAGATTATTCAGATTAAGTGAGTGATACTGTTTTCTCTTCAGTCGGAAGAGAAACTTGGAAACTTGGTTGGCTTAAAACAATGGAAGGTTCTAAATACTTCTTACGTTTTCCCATTACTTTATTTGCAATGTGATCAGGGAATGAATAAGCAATGATCCGTTTCCATACAGAGCCAAATTGTTTCACAAAACTTCCAGTATTATAGTGTTGTCCATACTTTGCACAAATCTCTTTTAATTTTGGTGCAACTTCACGATATCGTTTTGCTGGCATATCAGGAAACATATGGTGTTCGATTTGATGGCTCAAATGACCTGTCATTGTATAAAACAATTTATTTCCATCAAGATTAGAAGAACCTTTCAATTGTCTCAAATACCATTGTGCTTTTGTTTCACCTGCTATTTCTTCAGTTGTAAAGGATTCTGCGTTTTCAGTAAAATGTCCGCAAAAAATCACAGCGTAAGTCCAAAGGTTACGGATTAAGTTTGCTATTAAATTTCCTAAAATAACTTTCGGGAAATTTAAACCAGCAAGTGCAGGGAACAGAATGTAATCTTTCAACATTTGAACTTCAATTTTTTTAAAGAAAACTGCTTTGTAATCTTTCAATGTTTTTTTCTTTCTTAACTTCTTAGGAGTTTCTAAGTATTCAACTCGGTAACCATGAGCGCCAATTCCCCATTGAAAATTTAAAGCTAAGAATAAATTTGTAAAAGGTTGTGTTAGGTGGACCGGTTTCCACTTTTGACCTTCTGTTAGTCTTGTAAAATTATACCCATAGTCATGATCTTTGTTCAAAACATTGGTATAAGTATGGTGCATGTAATTATGGTAAAACTTCCATTGGTGCGCATTACAAACGATATCCCATTCAAAGGTTCTGGAATTAAACTTTGGATCGTTCATCCAATCATATTGTCCATGGAGAACGTTATGACCTAACTCCATATTATTGATGATTTTGGAAATTGATAACAACAATGTTCCAGCCACAAAGGAAATTGGTTCGAAACTAAAGTGAATCAATCCTCTTCCTAAAACTTCAGTGTATCTGTATGTTTTATAGATAAATCGGATATGATCTGCATCTTCCTTTCCTACTTTTGCCATCACTTCTTCTCGAAGTGAATCAACTTCTTTTCCAAATGCTTCTATTTCTTCTTTGTTTAATTTTTTGCTAATCGTTCTCATTTTATTATCCTATGATAAATTCTTTTCCTAATAGTCTTAATTTAAAGTTCAAGTTCCAAATTGGATTCAGCACGTGACACACAGATTTGAATATTTTCTTCACCTAACTGTGATTTTTCACCGTTTGATAAATCTGTTACGGCACCAGCCTGTTTTTTACATACACATGTATGGCAAATCCCCATACGACATCCACTTTGAGGATAAATTCCTTGTTCTTCTAGTTCATCAAGAATGGAACGTTCACCTTTCACTTGAATGGTTTTGTGACTAAGAGACAAGTATACATCTACAGTACCCTCTTTTTTCACATTTGTAAGGTTTTGACCAGGTAAGAGGAATAGTTCGGATTTTACTGGTAAACCTTCCAATAGGGAAAGTGCCTTTGTTTGCATTGGTGATGGACCACATACATATACTGAAGTCGACTTTAGATTCGGAACATACTGATCCAAAATTTCTTTTGTTAAAAAACCAGAAGCATAACCTTCTTTCGGAACATCAGATAGAATGTATTGTACGGTTAACCATTGATTGTTATTTTCTAACAAATCAATTGATGATTTTAGTATGATATCGTCTACCGAACGAACAAAATACAATAGTGTCACTTTGCCGTTATAGTTTAATGCCTGTAAGTCTCTTAAAATTGAATGGATTGGAGTGATTCCACTTCCGCCTGCTAATAAAAGTAATTCTTTTGGGATTACTTTGGAGAGAACAAATTCACCGGAAGCCTCTCCTAATTCTAAAATATCTCCCTTTTTGGTATTTTGATTCAGAAAGTTTGATACCAAACCACCCTTTTGGCGTTTAACAGTGATTTGTAAATACTTGTCATTTGGATGAGAAGACAAAGAGTAAAACCGAGTAACTCTCCTTCCAGCAATTTCAACTGTCACTGGAACATGTTGGCCTGATAAAAAACCTTTCCATAACCAGTTTGGTTTTAAGACAAAAGTTTTTGCATCAGCAGTTTCTTCTTTGATGTCGATGACTTTTGCTTTTGTTGTGGTGACAGAAAACCTAGGATTCAATTCGCCTAGGAAAAAATCTGCCCACTCTTTCGGTTGGAGGAAGTTTAAAAACTCCTTCGGTTGGTTGTAGATAAAAGGAAATGTTTTCATTTTCGCCTCTTTTTCGCTTTTAAGTGAACACGTGTTCACGGAGTTATCTAATAGTGTTAACTTACAACGTTCGATATGTCAACCCAAAAGAGGCAATTTTTCCTTGCTTTTCAAAAAAAAGTGAACAATCGTTTACTCAGTTTACGACCCAAATATGAACAAACGCGACACTCAGAAGCAAAAAACCCACTCCCAACTCTTGGAAAGTGCCCTACAATTGATGGGAGAGGAGAAAGGATTGGGTGATTTAAGCCTACGAGAGGTCACAGCACATGCTGGAATCGTTCCAGCAGCCTTCTACCGCCACTTTAAGTCCATGGAAGAATTAGGACTGCATTTAGTGGAAGAATGTGGGGAAAGGATCCAACTCATTGTTGGTGATGCTAGAAACAAGGGAGCCTATCGTTCGGCACTACAACTCACGATTGGGTATTTTTTTGACTACGTAACCCATAACCGATCCTTGTTTCGGTTCATAGCCAGGGAAAGGACAGGTGGGAATCGTAAGATTCGCGAAAACATTCGAGAAGCCATGCGGAGAATTGCCCGTGAGTTGGCCAAAGACATGCGAATGCCCAAATTGATTTCGATCGAAGATACATTATTTGCTTCAGAGCTTATTGTGAGTATCTGTTTCCAAATGGCATCTGATTATTTGGATTTAGAGGATGATGCACACTCCGAGATGCGGAAATTAAAATTACAAACGATCAAACAAGTCCGGCTCGTGTTCATTGGAACAATCCGCGGTAGAAAACAAAGGCATAGATGAGATTCTAAAATAAGCTAAGATTCGATTCTAATTTACAAAAAAGGAATCAATCAATCTTTGCTGTGTAACGGAAAAGAAATGATGATGTTTAAACCTTCTCCTTTTTTGGAAACCGAAGAAAAAACACCTTTGAGTTGAGAAGTCAAACTTCGGATGAGTTCGTAACCAAAATGATTTCCTTTTTCAATATTGACTGATTCTGGTAATCCAACTCCATCATCTCCAACTGTTAACATTACGTTTTGGTTGGAGATAGACAAATGAATTCTGATATCTCCACCTTTCTCATTTGGATAAGCATACTTTAAGGCATTTGTCAAAAGTTCATTTAAGATCAAACCCAATGGCAGAGTACGTTTTAGATCCAACCGAATGTCTTCCAACTTCACATCAAAACGAATTTTACTTGGATTCAGAACAAAAATATCATGCAAACTGTAAACTAAGTCTTCAATGTATTTGCGAAGATCAACAGATTCCAAGTCTTCTGATTGGTATAAATTTTCGTATACCTTTGACATCGACATGATCCGTGACTGAGCATTTAAAAATGATTGTTTTGCGAGTTCATTTTCAACTTTAAAAGATTCTAGATTGAGTAATCCAGAAATAATCGCCAAAGTATTTTTCACGCGGTGTTGTAATTCTTTTAATAATACATCTTTTTCTTCGAGTGATTTTGCTAATTTACCTTCGATATCTAAAATCTTTGTGACATCTAGATTAAACCAAAGAACAAATCGTTCCCCTGCTATTTCAATTGCTTGGCTAAAAACAAGAACTTCATGGTGGACTCCATCTGAGTGATGGATCGACATTCTTTCCCCTGACAATCGTCCATTTTCTCGATAAATTGCATTGAGTTTTTCAATTTGAACAGGATTACTCCAAGCTTTAAAATCATCAGTTTTACGACCAATTACTTGTGATTTTTGAAAGCGAAAAATGGATTCCATCGCGGGGTTGATATCGAGATAGGTTCCATCTTTTATGGTAGAGATAGCCATAGCTATCGGACTGAGTTGGAACACTTTTGCATAAAGGCTTTCACTATCTTTAGGCGGAACAAGAACTGGAGATTCTGGATTTTCTCTAAAAACAATAACTATCCCATTTAAATTTTTGTTTGAATCTAAAATTGGAGAAATTGTTTCTGTAACGTTTGTTTCCCGGCCTTTACTTGAAATGATGATTAAATTATTTCTTCTTTTTGATTCTAAAAATTGATCATTATCATTATCAAATGAATACGAGACACGCATACGTGATTCCGCTTGAACTAAAAATAAAAACGAAGACAAATCCTTGTTCACTAGTTCGTTCTTATGGTAACCTAACATATCTAAGGCTTTTTGATTAATTTCCCTGATTTGTCCCTCAGGAGTTAAAACAATAAGGCCATCACCCATTGCTTCAAACGTAATCCTAAGTTCTTTTTCACGGAATGCCAAACTTTGTTCTGCAGCATGAAGTTTTAGCGCAGACTTAATCATACATTCTACAATGTCTGGACTTGTAATTTTGGGAATAAAACCATAATGTTTTAAGTCAGCAACTCGATTTAAAATCTTTTGGTCAGAATATCCGCTCAAAAATAAAATTGGAACTTCTTTGATTTCTAATATTTTTTTGGCTAATTGGATTCCATCTAACTCATCAGATAAATTAATATCCATTAGTATCAAATCAACTTTTTCATCAGAAGAAATACAATCAATTGCATCCAATGAATTGGATACGTGTTGCACTGAATAACCTTTGATTTTAAGAAATTCTGCCTGTGAGACCGCTAAAATCGCCTCATCCTCAACAAGGAGAATGTGACCTAAACTATGTTTGATCTCAGTGGTTGGCATTGTCGGTACGGGTTCTACCGAAGCTTAAAATTAGCCCTGGGAATTGCAATCCAATATAGAATAAAAAAAAATCAAAAAAAAACGTTCGATATGCAATAAATTGAAATGGATCAAAAACAATGTAACGCCAAAATCAGCGTGATAAAATTTGTTAGGTGATCAATATTCGATTGCTTTTTTACACAAACATTCGTTTGTTTGTTCCATAATACAAAGCGAAATGGAGTTCCATTTGAAATTTAAAATCTTTTTTTTGGTGAATTATTTATTTTTGTGCAAGTGTACGGGCTTTAACTTGTTATACGAAACTTCGGCCAACGGAAATACAAACCCGTCAAGGGAATATGCAACAACTGCTCCCATGTGGAAAGGTGGTTTTTTTTACCACCGCAACACTACCCCTGGGCCCATAGGCATTGGAGTGGAACCAAAAGTAGAAGGTCGAGCTTGTAGTAATTCCTACCTTGGCTTGTTCTCTTTTGGTAATTCAAGGATTGAAGCCGCTAAAAAGAATGGAAACATCCAAAAAGTAGCCTTCGTCGATTATGAAAATTCGGGCGTTTTTGCCGGATTTATTTACCACCAATTTTGTACGATCGTAAAAGGTTCAAATTAATGAATTCATTAAAAAGACATAATATTCTATTTTTCGTAATCATTCTATTTTTTCCCCTATTTTATACGGGATGTGCTGTCGGACCTACACATGGGTATATTGTAACGGAGACCCAATTTCCAGGTACATTTAATCCAGAAAATAATGTAAAGGCAGATAAAGAAGCCAAAGGTTGCCAATATACTGTATTGTATTTAGTTACTTACGGAGATGCGGGAGCTGGTAGCATTGCATTCAAAAATGGAATCACCAAAATAGCAACAATTGATCATTCCACCTTTAGTTTGTTTAGCGGACTCATCCGAAATTATTGTACTTTCGTAGTAGGCGAATAAAATGAATTTTATCAAATCATTACTTCTAATTTTTATTCTTTCTTTTTTTACTCATTGTCAGTCAGGTCCATTCCCTGCTTTTATCTATCAATATTCCACACAACATATGATAGGTGACACAACTGGAAACAATCTAACCTCGGCAAAAATTGTAAAATTCGGAAAATCTTGTTCTTTATCAGGTTATATCATCAACTTTTTCTACTACGGTGCAGGAAACTCAATTGAAGAAGCCGCAAGAAATGGCAATATCCAAAAAGTTGCATTAGTTGATAGAGAGTCACTTTCAATTCTTGGAGTGTTGTTCTATAGAGAATGTATTATCGTCTGGGGTGAATAAATTGAATTTATCCCAACGATTTTTATCATTAGCTATCGTAATGTCTTTTTGTTTTGCAAGTGGATTTACAAATCTGCAAGCAAGAGAAACAGACAATATCCATGAAAAACCTCAATTAATTGATCCTGATAATCATCGATTTTATTTTCGTTATGTATTGGGTGCAGCTAGGGGCCAAATTCCTGAAAGGAGATTGGAGACAACCGATAGTATTTTATTCGCACAGAGTAGAATATACCAGTTAGCACCATTATATAACGGAGATTTAGATTTAGGACAACTTGAATTCGAATATCGTTTTAAAGATAAATTTCGATTTTTTGCAGAGAATCGAACTGTGAAAGATGGTGGTGATTATAGAGACATCATGAAATTCAGAGAATTCCAAAAAAGAGTTGGAGTTGGTTACTTTCATCCTGTGTTTAAATTTTTGAGTATTGGTGTTTCCATTCGCGATGCAAATATCAAACAAGATTTTCGATCGGACTATTTAAATTTATACAAATTTGAAAACAGTATCATTTATACGAGTCCAAATGCTGTATCACAACTAAGAACAAAGGGTTGGGTTCCTGGAATTCATATCGAAATAAAACCACTTCGATGGTTTGAAATTCATTTGGGACGAATGTATTATCATATGGGTGGGGACTTAAGTAGAACCGCGCTAAATTTTATTCCTTCGAACGTGGGTGTATTATATGCTCCATTTAATGTTCAATCTGACTTTTTATATTCTGGTGTTCAGGATAAATTTGATATCGTATTCCGATATTCTACATGGTTTGCAACTAAATGGGGTTACACGAGAGATAACATCAATATAAAATTTAACCAATATTATATGACTACATTAGACAATCAGACTACACTTCTAATGACTGCTTTAGGTAGAAGGTCTAGTGCCAAACTTGATTTTGATTCAGTTAATTTTACGGTGGAGTTTTCAAAAAGTTTTGGAGAGGATGCATTTTAATTCGAAAATACATCCCTAACATAAGCATAGTTTCACTTTTAGAGTCAGTGAAACTATGTTTCTGGTTCAAAAAACGCTAAATTTTCTGGTCCTTCATGGATGACAATCCTACGAATTTTTCCCTCTGATTCCTTTACTTCGTTCTTCAATCCAGAATAAAACCAACGTGCTACATTTTCCGATGTAGGATTGATCCCTTTGAAATCAGGGTGGTCATTGATGAGGATATGGTCGATGGAGTGAACAAGTTCCATTAGTTTGTTTCGAGCTGTTAAAAAATCATAGGAGATCCCATCGGGACGGATGTTCGTTTTTCCTTCTAAAAACACTTCTACTTTCCAGGAATGGCCGTGGATTGGCTCGTCAGTTCCATCGGCAAAGTACTGGTAGAGGAAATGAGCGGACTCAAACCGACCTTCAATGCGGACATAAAATTTCCCGTTTTCTTGGGTAAACATTCCATTGACGAATAGAGCATAGTCCAATATTTGTATAGTAATTTCCTCTTGAGGGCTCTAGAAGATGACTGAATCAACAAAACCACGCTTTTTTAAAGAAATGACCGTAGGCGAAGCAATTGCCATCCATCCGGAAGCGGGGCTTGTTTTCTCAAGTTACCACTTAGGTGGATGTTCCCACTGTTCCATCAATGAAGTGGAAACAATTGAACAAGTTTGTATGGGATATGGAGTGGAAGTAGACACTCTTATCGACTCATTAAACAATTTGTTCGCTGAAGAATAGTCGGAACTGAATTTAGGGCTGATGCAATCAGCCCGAGTACAATTTACCCAAATGCAAAAGAAACGTTTGGGATTGATGGTATAACCATCACAAAACCATCTCATCACATAAAAAGCATTGGACCAATTAACTTACAACATTCCAGGTTTGTTATTCCCTGCAATTTCACTTTTGATGTTAGGGTTTACCAATCGATTTTTTGGTTTAGCGAGTTTATCAAGGCAACTTCTTGCAGAGTATGAATCTTCCAAATCGGAAGTTCTCGTAAAACAAATTCACAATCTACGTTTTCGGATTTCATTGATTTTGTATTCACAAAGTGCAGGAATCTTAAGCCTCATCCTTTGTACTTGTTCCTTAGGGATGATTCCGTTTTATAATTTACTTGCTTGGATCTTTTTTTCGATCTCTTTATTATTGATGGTGATCTCTCTAGTTTTGGCTCTTGTCGAAATCCATTTATCTGTGAATGCTCTTGACATCGAGCGAAAATCGATTTTGGGACCTTCAAACCTATCTAAATTGTAATCACAATCTTTCCAAAATGTGAACCAGATCGTAAGTATTGGATTGCCTCTACAGAATGTTCTAACGGAAACACTTTGTCTACAACTGGTTTTAGTCCAGATTGTTCGATGGCTTGGTTCATTTCAATAAAGGCTTTTCTACCTCCAACGACTAAACCTTGGATTTTTAAATTGTTCATCACTGCTGGAAGTAAATTCAATTCTCCTGATTTACCAGCCAGAATCCCAATCAAGTGGATCACACCAAACGGACGACAGGCGGCAATGGATTGTTCGAGTGTCCCTGCTCCACCTACTTCGATGATGTGATCCGCACCAACCTTATTTGTAATGTTTCTGACTTTTTTTCCCCAATCCTTCGTTTCTTTGTAATTGATACAAAAATCAGCACCTAAGGTTTTTCCTCTCTCGAGTTTATCATCACTGGAAGAAGTGAGGATCACTTTGGCACCTACCATTTTTGCAAACTGTAAAGCAAAGATGGAAACACCACCTGTTCCTTGTACGACGACAAATTCACCTGGTTTGAGTTGGCTATATTGGAAAAGCCCTGACCATGCAGTGAGAGCTGCGCAAGGTAAGGTGGCAGCTTCTTCATAACTGAGATGATTCGGCATTCGAACAAGACCTGTTTCCGGTACAACTGCTAATTCACGCAAAGTACCTGGCAAGGGACCGCCAATCGTGTGGCGAATTTCTGCATGTGTTGCTTCTTTAGAAATCCACTTAGGAGCAAAGGTAAGAAGGACTTTGTCTCCTACTTTCCATTCTGTGACTTGTGAACCAATTTGTAACACTTCTCCTGCACCATCACTGCAAGGAACAAGTGGTAGGGGAAATTTAGGATTGTATTTTCCTTCTACAACAAGCGAATCTCTGTAATTTAAAGATGCTGCATACAATCGTACTAAAACATCTGTCGGACCAACAATTTTCGGTTCAGAGGCCTCAATTATTTTTAAATTTTCAAGTCCAAATTGTTTGATCTCAGCTTGTTTCATAAAATGTATTTTCCTTTCTCTCGTTTCCTTCACTCAATATTGATTAGACATTGGATGATTTGTTTGAATTCCACAAATCAGCCACTAACGCACGTTATTGCTTTAATTCAATTTCTCCCTTTTCATTGAGAGGGAAAAACGGATTGTAAGCAACTTCAAATATGTGACCATCAAAATCTTTGAAGTAAGCGCTGTACCCTCCCCAAAACACTTTTTGAGGTTCTTTCAGGATCGTAGCACCTAACTTACGCACTATGTTTATAATTCGATCTACCTCGGCTTCACTCTCTACATTTTGAGCTAAAGTGAGACCAGAATACTCTTGTCTATTTTGAAAAGGGATCCCAATGTCATTAGCCAAATCCTTTTCGCCAAACAAACCTAAGACCAAAGCTCCAATTTGAAAAAATGCTACATTTTCATTGCTCTCTTTCGATTTTTTCCAACCCAGGCCTGTTTCATAAAATTGAACCGCTCTGTTTAAGTCAGAAACTCCAAGGGTGATGAGATTGATTCTTGGGAACATAAATACCTGCTTTGTACAAATATGAACTTATTGAAAGGAAAAATTTGAATTTTAGAATTCCGATTCACAAAACGGAAGTTGTGTGGTAGAAGGAGCCATTGGGTGGCGGGTGGATAACCCCACCCAGTTCGATACGGGCGGGGACATCTACTCTAATTACAAGCTCGGATTAGAATTACTTCTTTCCTAAACCTGTCGTTTTTGCACCTACGAGGATCGACATGTTTCCTGCTGGGTGTTTGTTTTCACGCATCAATTGGTGGCATTCACCAGTTTGATCGAAAGTAAAGGTTTGTGCCAGAACTGGATCCACTTTTTTATCAATCACCAATTGGTTGAGGTCACGACAGTTGTCGTCGTTAGCGAAGTGTGAACCTTGCAGACGTTTTTGTCTCATCCAAAGATAACGAAGGTCAGCTGTCGCATTAAAACCTGTGGTTCCAGCGCAGATCACAACCATACCTCCCGTTTCACATACAAATACGGAAGTTGGAAGTGTAGTTTCACCTGGGTGTTCAAAAACGATTTGAGGGTTTTTGCCTTTTCCAGCAATGTCCCAAATCGCTTTACCAAACTCACGAGCTTGTTTCGTCCATTCAACGAATGCTTCTGGTTTGTTGATATCAGAAGTGAGTCCACCCCAGTGTTTAAACTTGTTACGGTTGATCACACCTGTTGCACCTAAGTTTTTACAGAATTCAATTTTATCATCTGAGGAAACCACAGCGATTGGAATTCCACCAGCAGCTTTGACAATTTGGATCGCCATGGCACCAAGTCCACCAGCTCCACCCCAAATTAAAACGACATCACCAGGTTTTACATCATTTGGTTTCCAGTGGTGTAACATTCTGTAAGCAGTTGCAGCAACTAACATATATGCTGCGGAAGCTTCCCATGTTAGGTGCTGAGGACGTGGAAGGCATTGGTGATCTTGAACTTTACAAAATTGTGCAAAGGATCCCCAGTTGGATTCATATCCCCAAATAATTTGTGAAGGTGCATACATTGGATCTTTGCCAGAAAGAACCCATGGATCTTTTGGATCCCACATCGCACAATGGACAACTACTTCATCACCCACTTTTACATTTTTAACTTCAGAACCAACTTTGTATACGATACCAGACGCATCAGATCCACCGATGTGGAATTTTTCAGGTTCACCTTTTTTATTCCGTGCAGCAATGACATCTACAGGGTAACCTAAGGCCGCCCAAACGTTGTTATAGTTCACCCCAGCAGCCATAGTGGCTACGAGAACTTCGTTTGGACCGATCTCCGGAACATCAATGACTTCTGATTGGAAAGAAGTTTTCGGTTCGCCGTAACGTTCCGGGCGAATGACCTGTGCGTGCATTTTTTTTGGCACGACTCCAATAGGAGGTAGTTCCCCTACTGGTACGATTTCTACGTTGCTCATAGATTACCTTTTACGATTAAGATTTATACAGTTTCTTAGAACGTTTTAAAAAAGGCATGAAATGTCAATCGCTTCCCCACTCCATTGAGAAGGCAAAGGTCCATGCAGACTGGTACAGTCTATACTCCCGATCACGTTGTAATGGATAACGATAAGCCAAACTCATATTGTATTTTTCTGAAAAATTCCAAGAAAACCCGCCACTAGCTTCTGTAAAATAGGAAGGATTGGCTTTGTCATGTTCTTTCGAATAATCCACACCATTATAAGGATTCCGATACAATATCCCAGAGAAAAGAGAAATCTCTGGCATCAAATAATACGTCACATACGCGGAGATAAGAGTCGTTTTTTTAAATTCATACTCAGGTTCTGGTGGAGTGGCCGAAGGTTTTCGTAAATAAAACGGTATCCCATCGTTGTCTTGTAAATTACTTGGTTGAGGTCTCGAAAGTGGATTCAGTCCACCGATCTTAGTCACAAACGACCATTTTTCATACAGGTATCCAAGTTTGATAAATCCAGTTCCAGTATAATAATTCCCTCCCGTGAACCGATCCGTATCGGGACCACTTGGAAATCCAACAGAACCTTCGATCACAAAAAAGTACGGTTTGTCCAAATCAAAAAACGGTTGGTATTTAAAACCTAAATATGTTTTCCCAATCCTTGCTGCATCTTCTCTTCCTCTTTGTTGGTAATAATTCCAAGGAACCGATGCATTCAAAGCAAACCTTCCATCAAAAAAATTCAACTCAGCAAAGGCGGTAGTGGTGAAGAGATGGCTATTTTCTCTTGTGGATTGGTAATAATCTTGTGTCATCACCAAATAGTTAGTTGGTTTTTCTCGTTTCCCAGTAAATGGATCGACAAACCTTGCAGTTGCATTCGGACTATCCGACGAACCCGTGTGATGTGAAAATAAATTCCCAACTGTACCAATAAACAAAAGGAATCCAATGACAAGCTGTTTCATCTTTCAACTCCCGGGAAACAACCAGGAAAACTAAATACAATGTCTTCTGCTTGCAAGTTCTGTTGCAGGATATTGTATAAACTTACATTGGAGACTTTGGAGATGATGATGGTTCCAGGAAACAACGCTGACAACTGTTGTAAAAATCGTATTGGAGAACCTGAAACTGTTCTGTCTTGGAATAGTGAACTTAAAGAGAACAATATTTCTACATTCCCACTCCGACCGTTTTTAATTGGAATTTTGCATTTTGGTGTAATAATTTTATTACCTTGAGGAAGAAGGATTGTAATATCATTTCCATTTACAGTCATCTTAATATAAATCTCTTCCCAACTAACATTGGCAATGGCGACTACCCCAAGAGGCATGTTTGTCACCTTTGTATTGGAGAACAAAAAACTTGCCCCTGTTTCCATTGTGCTATTGAACTGGGTGATATTGGAAATAGTACCTGCATTTAGAAATGGATAGGTTTTTCCATACAAATCGTCTGCTGGCAAATCCAAAGGAATGGTATACGGTGTATGGGTTTTGGCAACAGCCGTACTCCTTTCGGAACTTGTGGTTGAAACTCCAAGCACTTGGTTTGGTGGGTTGATCCGGTAAGTACCCGCTTCCCAATTGATGTAGGTACTACTTTGAATTGAAATATTGAAAGATGTTGGCGAAGGGCTTGTCAGGCTAAACTGATTGATGTTATCGTCAGCTTGGTCATCATAACTTCGCAAATTGGTACCAATGGGAATCGTTTGGTTGTTATTGAAAAAAATTAGGTTTTGGAGGATGACTAATTTTTCTTCTTCCCGATCACCAACGGAACCAAATGTACAATGAGAGACTAGACCCAAACACAATATCAGGGCCAATTGGTTTTTCATGTTAGGTGCTTTCAAAATGGACTCGCAAACTTTGGATTCGTCAAAAACTCATCATCTGTCAGTGCTAATAAGAAGTTTACCATATCGTCTCTTTGGGAATTGGTAATGGTAAAAGCACGAATCAGAGTGGAATCTTTGACAGAATGGTTTTGACCCCCACTGCGATAATGGTCCACTACCTTGGTCAATGCATCCCTTGCACAATCTGTTTTTGTTTTACCACTGGTGATATTAGGATTATTTGCATTATCACACATAAAACTTCCATCATGCATGTATGGGTAAGTAACACCAATATTACGAAGTGACGGTGCACGGAATTTTCCCGTATCTGATGTAATTCCAGTCAAGTCGAATAACCCTCGTTTATTGCTAGGTACTCCCGCATAATAGGCATCATCATGGATTCCATTGCTATGGTAAAAGAATTCCTCTTTTGCCCCACCATGAAAGGAAGTATCCGTAAAATTAAACCCTCCATGGCAATGGAAACACTCTGCCACTTCTCCATTAAAAAGATTCATCCCTCTAATTTCAGACGCATTTAAAGCAGATTTATTATTCCGAAAAGTATATTGGTCATACCTAGAATTTCCTGAAATCATTGATCTTTGGAAACTGGCAATGGCAAATCGTACGTTCTGTTCATTGACAGCACTCTCCGCATTTCCAAATGCGTTTGTGAAGAGAGTTTGGTATAATGTTTTGGATTTAAGTTTGTCAATAAACGAACTTGAAGACAACCCTAGCTCAATTGGATTTTCACCAAACATAGGAACTCTTGCTTGGACCTCTAAATTTGTCATTCTTGGATTATTCCATGTTAGTCTTGGCAAATAAGCTACATTTGATAAATGCTGAGCATTTCGCGGGTGGACCTCGCTTGTGATTCCAGAAGGAAAATCCTTTCCGTCAGCAAAGGCAAGAGATTGGATATGACAACTGCCACATGACATGGTTTCGTTTCCAGAAAGCACTTTTTCATTAAACAAATGCCTTCCCAGTTCTACTTTTGCTTTAGACATGGGGTTTTCCAAAGGTACAACAGGTACAGGAAACCCCGGCGGTAAATCCCAAACCCAATCAGAAGCAGTTGCTAAAATGCCAATCGTGGCTAAAAGTAAGTCATCATTGGTCTCTTTCTTTTGAAACGGTAATATATTACATCCAGTTATTAAAACACTTACAATACAAACTCTAAGTTTGAAAAATTTCATCTCTGATTCCTTAATACACAAGGCCACATGAAACGGATTGTGACCTAGTGTATCTAAATTACTTACTTTAAACTAAATACTCTTTGCGAAATTGAGCTATCAACAGAACCACTTGACTCATTTAATCCAAATGCTCTCAGTAATGGTGTACAATCAGCTCCTGCTTGTGCAGGCATACATGTAGTCGCTATACCTCCTGTATGGTCCTTGATCAACTGGTCTACACTAAGTGAAATTGTCTGGTTACTAGGGTTAATAGAACCTAACAACTGAATTGTTGCTCTATACTTTTTAGAGCAATTTCCGTAATTTGGTGCTCCAGAACAGTTTGTTGATCCAACGTGTAGATTTGTCCAAGACGATCCCGAATCAAAACTAAATTCAATTTTTGAATGCTTATAACCACTCGTCCAAGCCCAATACATTGCCGAAACATTCAAAGGGGATACTTGCGTGGTTCTATCTAAGTGATTAAGGGATTCGGGTACTCCAACTGTGTATTGAATGCCCGTATATGCTCCGGCAGGTGCAGTACCTGTTACTTTTAAGTTTTTATCTGATGTTTGAGTAGTTTCAAAATCGATTAAGGCTACACCATTTGCTTGCCAAACATTATCCGTTGTTAATGTAACATCTGCAGTTGTACCGTCCGCTTTCACCATTTTAACCTCTGATACAAATAGTCGAAAGTCACGAAACTGTACAGTTCTTGCATTGGCAGTGATATTGGTGCCTGTTGTCAAATTTTGTCCATTTGCAAGAGCCTCAAAATTTAGATTCACAGTTTGTGGCATTGCTAGTGCTAAAAGTGCCAAAGTTTGGTTGTCATCCGAATTCGAATTTGTATCACAAGACACGAAGCTGAAAAGAAAGAGAGAGACGAGAATTGTTTTTAATAATTTCATAAATACCTAATATTCCAATATTCTATTTTAGTTCATATGCGGCCTAAATTCCGGCTGCAGGAATTAAACTGTGGGAAAGATTTCCCTAAGTATTACGTGGTGGTCGGAGTAAGGTAGGTAATTTTCCATCCTCTAGAGTGGAAGGAGACTCAAAAACTAGATAAGAAAACAGAATTGGAACCGTTAGTCCAAAAATAAAATTTGGCCTATCCAAAGTTTGGTGGTGCATCCGCAAAGACATCGCGTCTTTTTTCTTTTTTTTGCAAGAACAAAGATGTGCTTCGCCGGCTTTTGCATCATGACAACTTGGTTTTAAAGCAAGTTCTTTTGTATGTGAGTGATTTGTTTCGTCAGAAGTAGAAATCTTCCCACTTTGTTTTTCCTGAAACAATTGGTCTTCAGAATTGGTATGTTTTTCTTTTTTGGAGCCATGGTTGCATTTGCAGATTTTGGAGTTTGACTCAAGGCAAAACCCAAGCAACCCACTTCCCAAAAAGAAAAATTGGGTGGTAAGTACTAAGGTCAAAAATCCTGCAATCCACCGAAAGGAGACCATCTACCCCAATCTTTTGTCCAGTGTCCAAAAATCGAGACAATTTTTGGACAAATTGAGTGTTCCCCGTCTTGCCCTTTGAAAAGATGGTCTTGGAACCAAATGCAACCAAGCTAGAGGCCCTCACGATGAAACGCACAGAACTGGAACGCAGAGAAAGAGAGCTGCGAAAGGCAGAAAAGAAAAAGATCCAACCCGGAGAGAAGGAAGCAATGAGTGTAGGTGACTACATTGATGCTCTTTTTGGAATGTTCCGTTACGATTCAGATGAAATTTTCAATGCATCCGATGATGAAAACATTCTCGAACTGCTAGAAAACATGAAAATGGAACACCCTGAAAAACAATGGGATGTGATCATTCGAAAAGCAGTGAATAAAACGAAAGTGGAACAAAAAGATAAAGCATACGACGCACTTCGTAACTTAGCTGGAATATCCGTAGCCACCGCATAATTCCTTTTTTTCTTCTACAAACAGATTTACAAAGGAAGGTTCACGTCTTATACTAGTGACCTTCCTGTATGAAACAGACCCTTACCATCATTCTGTTATGTCTCTTTCATACCATATTGGGAGCAGAAGAGAACGACTGCCCCAAAGTAAAAACATTTCCTATTTCAACAAACCAAGGCAAACCCTCTGACCTTTCGTTTCATTTGGCTTTTTCTGCTACGAACGAACCCATTGCAGAACTGAAAGCTGTTTTATCCTTATTCAAATCTAAACCTGTTACGTTAGCAAACGGAGAGGTTCCCAATTTTGGAAACACTGCAAACCAATATTGGTTTTGTTATAGATTGCATAATGATGAAAACCATAATAAACGAACGATCTCATTTATCAAATACCCACTCTTAGATGAAGTTCAATTTTACGCCTTACGTGAATCAGGTGAAATAAACCAAAATATTCAAGGTCGTAAGTTCCCATTTCAGAATCGCGACAAGGATTACCGAGGATTTAGCTTTGAAACTGAATTGTTACCAAGTGAAACAGTCACCTATTTTGTAGGAATCAAAACAGATAGTTCTGTGTCGGTTCCACTTATGGTAGCCGAGGAAAAACATTTTGATTCATACGAATCATTGGATATTCTTTTGCAGGGAATGTTTTTTGGAATCGTTTGTGTGATGAGTTTATATAACTTGTTTGTCTATTTTATGGTTAGAGATAAGGCATATATTTTTTATGTAAACTATTTGATCTTTGCAGCCATTTTATTCCAACTTTCGCTTCAAGGTTTATTACCGGTTTTATTTTTTCAGAATTCACCTGACCTAGTTTATAATGCTCATAACTTTTTATATTTTTTATTCTTACTTTCTTGTTTTCCAATGAGTATTACGTTCATGAATTTGAAGGAGAATGCTCCTCGTTTGTACATTGGATTTATGGCTTTGTCTGTCATTCCAATGGTATGTTTATTATTATTACCATTTTTACCTTACCGTGAACTAAACCAATTTGGTGATTTGTTATCTTCCTTCTTAGCGTTTTATGCCCTTTTTGTATCTTATTATGTTTCGTTTGTAAAAAAATTTCCACCAGCTCGTTTTTATTTTTTCGGTTACTTTATGTTAATCATTGGCGGATTGACCACAGTACTTAAGTACATGGGATTTTTTCCAGTAAATGTTTTTACGGAAAATGCCTTCCAAGCGGCAACAGCGATTGAAGTTTTACTTATGGCATTTGGACTTGGTGATAGGATTTCTGTTGTTCAAAAAGAAAAAGAAAGAATTCAAATTAAAGCTGAAATCAACAAACAAAAGTTAATCGCTTATGGCAAAGAGTTAAAACTTGCACAAAAACTCCAAGAATCAACCTTACCGCAAATTTTACCAAAATTCCCTGGCCTTTCGATCAAAACCGGTTATTTCCCAGCTTCACTAGTTGGTGGGGATTTTTATGACTTAACCGTGTATGGGAAACAACAAATCTGCGGTCTCATTGCTGATGTCACTGGTCATGGTGTTCCTGCAGCAATTGAAGCTGCCATGTTAAAAATTGCCTATATGCAGACATTGGCATTCGCAAACAAACCAGGAAAAGTGTTAGAGAGTATCAACCAAGCCCTTGCAGGGAATTACAAAAACCAATTTTTGACTGCAAGTGCCATCTTTATCGATTTAGAACAAAAAGTATTAAAAATCGCAAATGCAGGACACCCCGCCTTATACAAGTTCAGCGAGAACTCCAAGTCCATCGATGTCATTCGACCAAAAGGAAAACTCATTGGTTTTTCAAAAGAAGGATTATATTCAGATGAGGTTCATTCCATCCAAAAAGGAGATAAGTTATTATTATTCACGGATGGGATTTGGGACCTTTGGGAAAATGGAGACTCAGGAGAAGAAGCTCTCTTAGATTGGTTACTGCAAAGAAAAGCAGAATCCGTTGAATCTTTGTATGGTGGGATTGATGAACACATTCGCCTGCGAAACAAAGAAGGTCCCGCAGACGACGATATTACTTTTCTTCTATTCGAAATTACGTAAATCAGCCAAACAAATATACGGACTAAACGTCCGCATAAATGGCTGCATTGAGTAACCTTGAAATATTATCTAAATTTCTGGAAATATCTCTGTAAAGAAGCGCAGGTAATAGATTGTCTTTTTTCTGATACTTTTTCTTCTTCACTTTGGATTCATTCTTTTTGATCGATCGAATCATTTGGAAACGATACTCACGACTTTGGTTACGCACTTGAGGATTCCCAAGGATATCGAATGTTTCACTTTGTTCCAAGTTCACAAGTAAAATGTCGTAATGGTGTTTGAGTAAGTCCATTTGGTCTTTTACAGAGTTTGCAAAGTTTTTGTCGAAAGAAACTTTTTGTCTGTGTGATTTACGGATTTTTCTTGCGATCGATGCAAAATTATCTCCCATCTCTTCCACAGCTTTCACTCTTTCCATAATCCCTAAAACATCTTTTGCGTAGTTACCAGTGATACCAGATTCTTGGACTTGGTTCAAGTACGTTAACACTTCAGTTCTCACTTGATCGAGTTCTTCTTCTTTTTTCAGAACTTGTCCAATCCTTGCGGCATCATACGGTTGGAGTAAAATTTGTTCTGTCAATCGGAGGAAATCGTATGTATCACGAATGATTTTTTTCGTAAATTCTACGAGTTCCACCATTGCAAGTTCTGTTGTTTTCACAGTCCCTGCTTGCAACAATCGAATGGAATCTTTTTCTTTTCCAGTTTTGGATGCAAGACCATCTACGATCGCACTCACCACTTTGGAAATGGTATTCACAAACCAAATGAGAATGAGAGTGTTAGTGATGTTAAACATTGTATGGAATAAAGATATGTGAAATCTTGTAGATTCTTTATCCGTAAGTGGATCACCAGGAATCAGATCATCAACAATCCCTGTGAAAATTTTAAAGAAAAGCAGAGCCCATACCACACCAAACACATTGAATAATGTATGTGCTAAAGCTGCTTTTTTGGCATTTCGATTCCCTGGAATGGCCGCTAAATTAGCGGTGATGGTTGTTCCGATGTTTTCACCAAGGATCATACCATAGGCTGCATCAATCGGGATATAACCAGAAAATGCGAGAGTGATGGTGATGGTTGTAGATGCAGAAGAAGATTGGATAACAATTGTTAGCAAAGCTCCAATCAAAACAAACAACAAGATCGAATTAAATCCCATGTTTGTGAATTGTTGTAAGAAAACAAAACTTTCTGGGTCTTTTGCACTATCAGGTACCGAAGACTTTAAGTAGTCCAATCCCAAAAACAAAAAACCAAATCCGATGAGGAACGTTCCCCAACCAGATCGACTTTCTTTTCTCGAGAAGTTTAGAACAACTCCTGCGGCAATCGCTGGTAAAGCGAAGGAAGCAATGTTAAATTTGAATCCCAGAAAGGAAACAATCCATGCTGTAATCGTAGTACCAATATTGGCTCCCATGATGACACCGATGGCTTGTGCCAGAGAAATCAAACCGGCATTGACAAAACCTACAACAAGCACAGTAGTCGCTGAACTAGATTGAATGGTTGAGGTAATGAATAATCCGCTGAAAACAGCAGACACACGATTTCGTGTCATGGAAGAGAGAAAGGAACGAAGCCTATCTCCTGCCACACGTTGTAAGGACTCACTGAGTAATTTCATCCCATAGATGAAAACCCCGAGCCCACCTAAAACTTGAATGAGTAACGGCCAATTCATAGATATTGATATTTCCAGGGTTCAATTTCTTTGATTACAATTTGGTACCAACCTTTTATTCGGTTGCAGTATTTTTTTCCGTATATAGATTGTAATCAATATGTCAAAAACGATCAGCAAAGGAATGGTTGTAGGATTTTCCTATCACCTAAAGAACGCCCAGGGAGAAACTCTGGACCAATCAGATGAACCGCTATTATACCTCCACGGCTGGCAAAATATCATCCCTGGACTGGAAAAAGAACTAGAAGGTCTAGTGAATGGTGATTCAAAAAATGTCACTGTACCACCTGAAGAAGGTTATGGGACATATAACGAAGCACTCATTTTCCAAGTCCCTAAAACAGAACTTCCACCGGAAGCGGAGTTAGAAGTTGGAATGGAATTCCAAACAGATACACCTGAAGGTAGAATGATTCTATATCTCCAAGAAGTGAGAGATGCAGATGTGATTTTAAACGGCAATCATCCGTTAGCTGGTGAAACACTTCATTTTGATGTCACCATCAAATCCATTCGCGAAGCAACCGACGAAGAAAAACAACACGGACACGTACATGGCCCAGGTGGACACCACCACCACTAAAAACGAAATCCTTCGTTATTTTCCCTCTGAGTCTTCTTTCAGATTGCTTTTTTTAGAAAGGGTAATTACACTGACAGAAGATTCAGAGTATTGTTGATTTTCACCGCCGAAGTAGTCCTTTCAAGCTTGCACGCTGGTAGCTTTCCCAAGTTTTTCCCTGCATTTTTCTGGAGTTCTTACCAAAAATCCCTAAAAGGGTCCCGACGATTGTAAATCTAGAATTCCCGAGTCAACTTTAACAAACAGGACAAAAACTATGTCAGTAAACATTTATGTTGGCAACCTTTCTTACGATATGACTGAAGGAAAACTCAATGAGCTTTTTTCAGCACACGGTGCAGTAACTTCTGCAAAAATCATCACTGATCAGTATTCTGGTCGTTCTAAAGGTTTCGGATTCATCGAAATGAAAGATGGAAAAGAAGCTGATAACGCGATCAAAGATCTTAACGGAAAAAATATCCTTAACCGTGAGATGAAAGTAAACATCGCAAAACCTAAAACTAACAACTGGAGATAATCCAAGTTTGTCTAAAACCGTCGTTTAACCTAGGTTGGACGGCGGTTTTTTTGTGCCTTTTGGTTTTTTTAGACCAAACATTGATTACCTACCTGACTCAAATTGCTCATAAAACCACCTTATACTTCGATTTCATCTTCTCGATTTGTTCGTCTGAAATTTGATGGTTGTTCTTTCCTCCATGCCGATTTTCGACGGTAACAACAGACAATCGATACTCATACTTTTTCGCCAAATCTTCGTAAGGTTTCATTTCCCATTCTAAAGTGAATGTGTGATCGACAATGACAAAGGGAACTCCATTTTCCAATGCATCCTTTGTTTTGGATTCACAATCCTTATATGCCAAATGATTTTTGGTATAATCAAAATGGTATTCACCCTTTTCATTTTCAAAATAAGAATCAATAGAAAAGATTGGTGCCCTACTAAATTCTGCAATTTGTTTGGCAAGTGTGGATTTCCCAGAACCTGGAATGCCACGTAAAAGTAGTAATGTTTTTTGATTGGGTGGTACGAGTGGATGAGAGTTTGGATCTGGCTCCATAACTTCCAAACTATCTATTTGCCACTGGGAATTCCTAGTTCTTTTTCTTTCCCGAGAACTTAGAAAAATCTCGCAAGGAAAACGAGAGTATGAAAGAATTGTGAGAGTTACAAGGAGTCATTTGTGTCATACGAGGCGTATAAACTAATTCATATTTTCGGAATGTTTCTTTTATTTTTGTCATTAGGTGGAGTAACCCTTTATTCCATCAATGGTGGAAAAAAATCAGATAACAAATTCAAAGCCATTGTTGCGATCTCTCACGGAGTTGGTTTACTTTTGTTACTAGTTGCAGGTTTTGGACTTATGAAATTTCGGGATATTTCTCACTCAGCTCTCCCGGTTTGGATCATCTTAAAGATAGTCATCTGGCTTGCGTTTGGTGGTCTACTTACCCTAGCTTATAAAAATGCGAAATATGCAAAAATCCTTTGGTTTGTATTCCCAATTATGGGACTTTTTGCTGCTTATTTAGCTTTTTACCAACCGAGCTAATTTCCAAACATACCTTTCTCAGTGGAATTTCTACTGAGAAGGGATTTCCTTTTCGATTTGTATTTTTCATTTTCATCTCATCATTATCTTCTCTTATTCAAATTACAAAAACTCTAATGAAGGAATCTCTATATGGAACCAACAAATATACGTATGGAAAAAGACTCTATGGGAGAAATCGAAGTTGAGAACTCTCGTTATTGGGGAGCCCAAACAGAACGTTCCCTTCAATTCTTTCAAATTGGAAAAGACAAGTTTCCAAGAGAGATGATTCGTGCCTTGGGACTTATCAAAAAACACGCAGCCATCATCAATACTGAACTTGGATTATTAGAGGAATCAAAATCAAAGCTAATCGTAAAAGCCGCAACAGAAATCATTGAAGGTTTGTTAGATGATCATTTTCCCCTTTCTGTTTGGCAAACTGGCTCTGGGACACAAACCAATATGAATGCCAATGAAGTGATTGCGAATCGTGCGAATGAAATGTTTGGAAGTGCACTTGGTTCCAAATCTCCCATCCATCCAAATGATGATGTGAACAAAGGGCAAAGTTCTAATGATGTCTTTCCAACCGCGATGCATATTGCGACTGCAGAAATGATCATCCATCACCTTGTACCAAATCTAAAATTCTTAGAATCGAAACTCAAAGAAAAATCGGAAAAATTCGAGCACATCATTAAAATAGGAAGGACTCATTTACAAGATGCAACCCCTCTTACATTGGGGCAGGAATTTTCTGGGTATACACAACAATTGACATATAGTTTAGAACGGATTCATCGTGTATTACCTTCCCTATACAGAATTGCTCTCGGTGGGACTGCAGTGGGAACTGGTCTAAATACTCATCCAAACTTCCCTGCCAAAATGGCAAAAACCTTGGCAAAAGAAACAGGAATTCCTTTTGAATCAGCTCCTAATAAATTTGAATCACTTGCCGCCAATGATTCGTTAGTGGAAGTAAGCGGGATTCTAAAAACAATCGCTACTTCCCTAATGAAAATTGCAAACGACATTCGTTGGTTGTCTTCTGGACCAAGATCAGGGATAGGTGAAATTAAAATTCCCGAAAACGAACCTGGATCCTCAATCATGCCTGGGAAAGTAAATCCAACACAATCCGAAGCATTGACTATGGTTTGTGCACAGGTGATTGGGAATGATGTCGCTGTTAACATAGGAGGTGCTTCAGGAAATTTTGAACTCAATGTATTCAAACCACTGATTGTCTTCAATGTCCTCAATTCGATTCGTCTTCTATCAGATGCAAGTCTCTCCTTCGCCAAACATTGTGTTGATGGAATTGAGGCAAATGAATCCAAAATACAATCCAATTTAGAAAATTCACTGATGTTAGTCACAGCACTGAATCCACACATTGGTTATGACAAAGCAGCAAAAATTGCAAAACTGGCTTATGCCGAAAACCTATCCTTAAAAGAAGCTGGGATCCAATTAGGATTTTTGACAGCGGAACAGTTTGATACTTGGGTGAAACCAAATGAGATGATATGAAAATGCTTTCTATTCTAAAATACAAACTGCATTCAGTGGGTATGGTTTTCTGTTTGTAATCTCACTTCGTCTGAGTTTTCACTGCATTGCGAATTTTATCCCAATAGTTTTGACGCCAGCTTTCTTCCACATCAGGGATCAGTTCCTTCGGAACACCGCGGTGTGTGAGTATAACTTCTGTTCCGCCTTCAGAAGTTTCTTTCAATGTAAAAGTAGCCATTGAAAAAATTCCTTCGGGAAAATCGGATCTTCTCCATGCTTGCACCATTCGTTTTGAAGGAGCTAGATCGACAATGATTCCTGAAATTTTTCCAGACATAGTGGAAAATGTTCCACCGATCTGTTTGCTTATCAAAGCCGTTTCCCCTGTAAGAGTTGTCAGCTTTTTTGAATCCGCAATATATTCGTAGATAGTTTCAGGAGAAGCTTTGAATTTTACTTTTTGTTTGATTGTTTTACACATATAATTAGGATTAAATATCGATCCAAAGTGAATACATCACTCTGCTTCGTTTACTTCTTCTGGTTCCGTTTGTTCAGTTGTTTCTTCTCTTGGACTACAATTGATAAAAGGATCCAATTCTCCTTCCGAAATTTCTTCAAGGATGACTCTCTGCAATTCACTTACAAAGTCGACCCTTCTCATTTCACAAACATATTGTTTCCCATCACTCAAATTGAGATCAAAATAAACAGCTTCTTCTGGCATCCCAAAACTAGATTCTCCCATCCGGGATGTACCACTACACTCGAGCTCACCTATCTTACAATTGGTAACAACAAACTCCTTACCGATAATCGTTAACTCTGTTTTAAAATTGTCTTCTCTTGCCACAAAAGTATAAGGTTTTGCAAGCGTTTCTAAGCTGACTTGGTAAAACCGAATATCAAACTCGTCATCACTGAGTGAACTTCGTTTCACCCAACCAATTTGATCCTCATATTTGACTTTTACATAACCTAGTTTTTTCGGTAAGGGGTTTGTATTTTCAATCACATCGAAAACAAGATTTTTGGGAAGGTTGGCTAGAATGATTGCATTCGGTGCGGGTTCTTTAAGTAGTGAAATTTTTTTAATGTCCAAAGTGCGAAGGCTTTTACTCAAATCTAAATCAAAACGACTTACCAAAATTTCTTTACCCTTCCAAAGGACTCGGTAATAAAAAACTTTTTCTGCAACTTCTACTTCAAATATTTTACCATTTCCATCAGCAAGGACAGTCACTTGGTCAAAAGCAGATGGGCGATCAGTCCAAATAACGGATAAATCTAATTCACGCGCATACAAAATAGAGCCAGGCGAAATGAATGTCGTAAGACATGAATAATTTTTAGGACAATTTGTTGTCTCAATTTTAGATGAAAGATCGGATCCATACAAAAGAGATAGGAAAGAAAGGAAGAGCAAAACATTTTTGAATCGATTGAATGTTTGAAAACCTTTCATTTTGTATGAATCCTAAAAGCTAATCAATTGTACACTTTCATAATTAACTTAACATCTGGAAAAAATCATTTCCTTTATCATCAACAACGATGAAGGCAGGAAAGTTTTCCACATCAATGGACCAAACTGCTTCCATTCCTAATTCAGGAAAATCCAATACCTCTACTTTTTTGATGTTTTCTTTTGCAAGCAATGCTGCAGGGCCACCAATCGATCCGAGATAAAACCCACCATTTTTTTTGCAGCTATCGGTCACTACCTTTGATCGATTTCCTTTCGCAAGAGTAATCATCGAAAAACCTTTTTCTTGGAAAACAGGCACATAACTATCCATACGACCCGCAGTGGTTGGACCAAAGGAACCTGATGGCATCCCTTCTGGAGTTTTTGCTGGACCTGCATAGTACACTGGATGGTTTTTAAAATACTCTGGAAGTGGTTCACCCTTATCCAACTTTTCCTTTAGTTTTGCGTGTGCAATATCACGTGCTACTACAAGACGACCAGACAACATAACACGCGTTTTAACTGGATATTTTGAAAGAACTTTTAAAATTTCAGGCATTGGTTGGTTTAAATCAATATGCACTGATTCGGTGTTAGAATCGACTTCATCAATGGTAGGTAAAAATTTTGCTGGGTCGTATTCTAATTTTTCTAAATAGATTCCATCTTTTGTAATTTTTGCTTTGATGTTTCGATCCGCACTACAACTTACTCCAAGTCCCACAGGACATGAAGCACCATGACGTGGCAAACGAATGACTTTAAAATCATGTGCCAAATACTTACCACCAAACTGAGCTCCAATTCCCGATTTCTGAGCAGCTGCGAGCATTTTTTCTTCTAATTCAATGTCTCTAAAGGCAGAACCAAATTTGTCTCCCTTTGTCGGTAAATGATCCAAATAACCAGCTGATGCGAGTTTTACGGTCTTTAAGTTTGCTTCAGCAGATGTGCCACCAATGACAACTGCTATATGATATGGTGGACAAGCTGCGGTACCCAAGTTCGATACTTTATCAGCAATAAATTTTTCAAGGGATGTTGGATTGAGTAATGCTTTAGTTTCTTGGAATAGATAAGTTTTGTTAGCGGAACCACCACCTTTTGCCAAAAAGAGAAAACTATACTTATCACCTGGAGTTGAGTAAATATCAATTTGAGCAGGTAAATTGGAACCAGAATTCACTTCTTCATACATCGTTAGTGGGACTACTTGCGAATAACGAAGGTTCCGGTTGACATAGGTATTATAAATCCCACGAGAGAGTGCTTCCGCATCATCCCCGCCAGTGATCACATATTCCCCTTTTTTTGCCATGACAATGCCTGTTCCCGTATCTTGGCAGGAGGGAAGTTGTTTGTCTGCCGCAATCACTGCATTTTTAAGTAGTGCCATAGCCACAAAACGATCATTTGGTGTAGCTTCTGGGTCGTCTAAAATTTTGCGAACTTTTTCAAGATGTGCTGTTCTTAGATAAAAAGAAACATCTTCCATCGCTTTTTCTGCAAGGAAGGTAAGGCCTTCTGGTTCCACTTTAAGAATTTCTTTATCACCAAAGGGGACAGTGCTTACAAAATCTTTTGTTAATAATTTGTATTCAGTGGTGTCTTCTTTTAAAGGGAATGGATCGGCGTAAAAAAAATCTGGCATGGAAACCTCTATTTATAACTTCTAATTTCGCGGGATTCCTCGTTTCGTAAATGAATTTTTGCGACCACTGCTAGAAACACCAAGGCGAAAGAGGAAAATACGAATGGAAAAAATCGTTTCCATTTTCCAAAATCAGTCTATAACAAGGAAAAATGAAACAGAACCTAATCTATCTATTCCTTGTTTCTGTCTCTTCAATGGTTTTTGCAGAAGGAAGAGAAATGGAACCTCCCTTACTCGATGGAAAAAACAAAAAATCAGAATGGAGTTTGCTCTTAAAAAGACAAACCTACCAATACCTTCCTTACGAATACACCTCCCTCACAGATAAAAATGAATCCATTGTTCCCACTCGTTCCAGTTCGGCACTCAAAGAAAATGGAAAGGTTCTCATTCCCTTTGTATTCAGTTATGAAAACGTTGAGAAACGATTCAAAGTGGATCTTTCTTATTTTGAAATTGAAATTGTAAATGCAAACACCTTACTCTTCCAACAATCGACCCAAGGAGGCAACCTATCACGATTTTATCTTTCTCCCATGGCAAGGTCGGAATTTGAACTGAACCTATACCAAACATTTTTACCTGCAAAAGACTGGAAATTGTATCTGGGAGGTGGGGTTCGGAATATCAACCGTTACCTCTATGGAAATTATTTAGGACAAGGTACGTTTAAAGAATATTTTTTTACTTACGGCCCACAAGCCTCTGTCCAAACAGTCTACCAACTCACCCAAGATCTGGCATTCCACCTAACAATGGATGTGTTTTATACACAAGGCACTCGATTTTTCAAACAACCTAATCTAATGGAAGACCGTTTCCAATATTCTTTATCCACTGCCGGCACAGCAGGAATCTTTAGAGGTTATGAATGGGATGGATCTCTTTCCTATTCATTCCATTCGAATATGAAATTTTTTGTGGGTTATAATTTGATCATGTCGAAGTTCTCTTACCTAAATTACAATGAAGTCCAATTCAGTCGGACAACAACAAACATAGGTTCGCAAAACCCATCCCTCACTGGTGATTGGGAAATCAATTTACCTAAAAAATCAGAAAACTTTGATCGTTTGCGCGGAATGTATTTGGGAATGATGGTAAGTTTTTAAAGAATTATAATGTACCAAGGATTTGGTAAGAAACGAATGACAGTCTAAACAGAACCATTATGGAAACAAATGTTTTTGACCAAATGGCCAATCAATATGATACCGATGATCGTATCCAATTGGCAAAACGAATTTTAGATCAATTAGGACCCTTCCTTCACAATACAAATGAAATTTCATTGTTAGATTTTGGATGTGGGACTGGACTATTGGGAATCCCTTTGTCTTCTCATTACAAACATGTTATGTTATGTGACGACTCCCCCTCTATGTTGGAAGTGGCAAATTTCAAAATCAATTCGCATGGTATCAAAAATGCGAAAACAATGTCCCCTTCCGATTTGGCTCTGGACAAGTCTTTCCTTGTAGACAATATCCTTTTGTCTTTGGTACTCCTACATATTCCAGATACACAATCGATATTAAAATTTCTTTATGACCATTTAAAACCCAATGGAAAATTATTCATTGTTGATTTTTGTAAAAATGACAAGGTATCCCATCCAAAAATTCATAATGGATTCAAACTTGAAGATTTGGAATCCATCTTAAAAACAATCGGATACCAAACAGTGAACTCAAAAGTCATCTTAGAAGAAAAAAAAGTTTTTATGAACCAAGATGCATCTTTATTTTTACTAATCGCAGAAAAGTAAAACGATTGTGATTCGAAACAATTATTCTTTTAATCCAGAAAGACCTTTTGCTTCGGTATCTGCATTGTGAAGAAGGGAACGTAAGTCATCAGGGATAGGCATGGGAGCAAAAATCGGTACTGATGCACTTCCCGTATTTCCAACTGGAATTCGGTTGAACAAACTCCCAATCCAACCAAAGAGCAAACGAATGAATTGACCATAAATTTCTTTAATGTCTCCCTTCCTAATGCCAAAGAGAAACATTCGGAAATGGCTTCCAGTATGAGGGACTGGAAAATATTGTCCAATGATATGTGCCCTTTCTAGAAATCTCCAGGCAGCCAAATCATTGTTTTGCGACATACTATCCCTGTAGTTTTGGATCTCTTTTAGATAGGCAATTTTGAAATTGGTGGGCATCATTACATTTAGTTTCATTTTTAGTTCCTTCAAGAAGAGATTAATACAGGGTATTCATAACTACGAATCCAGGCTTCCGAAAAAATGGGATCTTCGTAAAAATGTTCATTTTCTTTACCAAATCTTCTTTCATACTCTTGGATTTTGTATCCGTCTTGATGGCAATGTACTGCCGCATAACATTCGCTATCTTTTGTTTTTGAAATAGTCAAATCATTTGCCTCTTCAAACAAATCCAAGTAACTAATCCTCCATCCATACTGACTGAGTAAAAGTGGAATTACATTTCGATAGGCTTTATGAGCAGAGACAGAACTAGGATTTAGGCCATGTAAATTGACAAACATCTTAAACTTGGTTCCTTTCGGTAAATCTCGAAACACTTGCTTTAATCCAAGTTCCCATTCTTTTACATCCAAATCTGTTACAAAACCAGACAATCGAGTAATGATTAAATGGGAGTCTTTCTCCCACTTCGTAAAATATTCAATTTGCATAATCTTTAGACTCATTCATCCACTTCTATTCAAGAGGCAAAACTTTTTCCCCTTATTTTAACAATCGAAATGAAATCAAAAAGATCCTAAATGAATCCATCTTATCCTATAAATGTCCGAATTATGATTACAAAAAAGAATCTATCATTAAAAATTGCTGAAATTGTTTTTCAAAGGTTCAATTTGGTTCGTAATCAAACCCTGTAATGTATTTTAGATTTAATAAAGCCTTTTCATATTCAACTAAGGCATCAATGTATTTTAATTTTGTTTCATTATAGGATCGAGTTGTATCCAAAAACTCTAGTAAGGTGGAACCTCCACCTTTATATGCTAACTCAACAATTTTGACTGCTTGTTGTGATTTTAATAATGAGATTTGTCTCATTTGTTCGAGTGCTTCAAATCTAATCTTAATTTCTTCTTCTGTAATCGCCATTTCCTTTGCTAAGTTTAAATACAACTCTTCTCGAAATATGGCAGCTTGTTTTCTGGCTGATTCACTTTTTGCAATTTCGCCTTGGTTTCTAGAAAATACAGGTAATTCCAAATTTGCAGACATTCCATACATATATTGGTTTTGTTGCACGAGTGAATCAAATAGAATACTAAAGTTTGGTACGGCATTTGCTCTTTGCAGTTTCATATTTGCCAATGCAATATCTTCTGCATTCACTAATGCAAGATAATCAGGCCTTCCTTCAGTTGCTAATTTTAATAATTGGTTCGCATCAATTTTTGGTAGTAGTTTTAACGAATCTAAATTACCAGCTAACACAATATCAATTTCACTCGGATTTAGACCAAGAAATACAATTAGTTCATTTTTTAATTTAATATATTCAACCTGTGCAGAAACTCTCGCTACCGCATATTGATCTTGAGCAACTTCAGATCTCAATAATTCTAATTTAGAAATGTCTTCTCTCTTAAATCTGATTCTGTTGATTTCAACGATATTCACCAAATTTTTATAATTTTCTTCCGCTAAGAGATAACGTTCCCTTGCTGCAAGTGTTGCTATGAATAAATTTCCAGTGGATATTGAAATTTTTCGCAAAGTTTCCAAAAATACCAACTCATCCATCTTTAGTCTTTTGTTGGCGACATTGATCCGTTCTTCCCGTTTGTTAGCAGTTTCAATCACAAATCCTAAACTAACACCATATTGATTTCGATTTGGATCAAATTGTTTTGAAGTTGGATTAAAAGGTAAAACATCGGCTACAATATTCAAAAAAGGATTTGGCCGTAAACCAGCAGTGATTCGATCTGCTTTAGTAAAATCAATTTCAAACTTTGCAATGGCAACTTGTTTGTTATTTACAAGTGCATATTGAATTGCTTGGTCAAAATTAAATTCTTTTTTTAGTTTATCATTCGCATAAAGGGGAAAACAAATAACAGATACAATCAATAATTGTACAAATCGATTTTTGATTTGATAAAATCTAATTTTTCGCATGAAGTAATTTTCTCTGTTCACTTAAATAACAAAGTAAAGGGATTGTAAAATTTCCAATGACCAAAGTGAACAATAATCCACCCACAATCACTGTTGCCATAGGTCGTTGGATATCAGACCCAATTTCATTCGTAAGCATTGCCGGTAATAAACCAATGATTGCCGTTGTTAGAGTTAAAAATCTGGGACGAAACTGAATTTCAGAAACGTACGAAATTAATTCTTTTAAATCAGTTTCAGTTTTAATCTCTCTATTTTCTTTCGCATGATTAAAATTTGAGACAAATAATACTCCACCCATAATGGAAATTCCAAATAACGAAATAAGACCAACACCTGACGAAACGTTAAAATGCATTCCACGTAAAAAAAGAAAAAAGAGACCGCCGAGTGCAGCAACTGGAATACTGGACATAACAAGTAAACTATCAGAGATATTGTGAAACATTAAATACAAGATAAAAAGTATAATAACAAACGTTAGAGGAACAGCAACCATAAGTCGCTTACTTGCACGAGTTAGGTTTTCGAATTGTCCTCCCCAATCAATTTCGACATCCGCTGGCAGTTTGATTTGTTTTGTCACAATCTTTTTTGCTTCATTTACAAATCCACCTTGGTCTCTGCCTTCGATATTAATCCAAACAGAAACCATGCGATTTCCATTTTTCCTGGCAATTTTGGCTGGCATTTCCTTCAATTCTAATTTTGCAACAGAAGACAGTGGATATTTACTTTCGTATTTACTTTTGATATTGATATTCCCAATCGAGTTAACAGATGTTCTATATTCTTCAGGATACCGAACCGTTATGTTATAAATATGATTATCCAAATACAATTTACTGATCTCTTTTCCACCAATCGCCATTTCGGTAATATCTTGGATGTCAGAAAAATTAATCCCTGCTCTTGCCGCTGCTTCTCTATCAATGGCGATACTTAGTTCTGTATTGGGTCCTTCTTGTTCAATTCCAATAGCTGATACACCTTCTAACTTTTCTAAGGCGGATTCAATTTCATTTGCTTTTTGCCATAATACGGCAACATCTCTACCAGAAAGTTGAACAGACAAATCAGCAGCTGAACCAGTGACCGCTTCTGCAACATTATCCAAAATTGGTTGTGAAAAACTGAATTTTGCCCCAGGAACTAATTTTTCAAATCGTTCCTTAAGAATTTCTAACATTTCCGCTTTTGAATGAACCGTTTTCCATTTGGAATAATCTTCTAATGTAATCAGACCTTCAATTCGATTTGGACCAAAAGGATCTGTTCCATCATCATTCCTTCCTGATTGAGTGATCACAACCTTTACTTCAGGAAATTCACTCACTGCCTCTCGTAGTAAATTTGCAACATTTGCAGTTTTATCCAAATGAATTCCTGTCGGTAATTTACATCTAAAATTGATGGCACCTTCATCCAATTCAGGCAAAAATTCCGTTCCTAATCCCATAAAAACTAAAATTACAAGTAGGATCACAACGGCATAAGTGCGGATTACTAATTTTTTGGAATGGTCGAGGAGAAAATGAAGTAATTGAAGGAAGTATGATCTTGCTTGTGTTAGGAGAAAAAATTCTTTTGTTTGGCGACGATTCTCGTCTTGGAAAAACTTTGAAAAAATAACAGGAAGGACTGTGAGTGAAAATAACAAAGCACCTATCAATGTAAATGCCAATCCAAAAGCCATTGGTTTGAATAATTTACCTTCTACCCTTTCAAAAAGAAAAATCGGAAGGTAAGCACATAGGATGACAATAATTGAAAAAAATACTTCTTTTTCTGTGTGGTCAGAAGAACGAAGGATGATATCATCCAATGGTAATTTTTTTTTCGATACAGATGAAATCGCAATCGTCGTTATAATTCCCTCTATAATGACAATCGAACTATCAACAATAATACCAAAATCAATTGCACCTAACGAAAGTAAATTTGCAGGTATTTCAATTAAATTCATTAAACAAAATGAAAATAATAATGAAAAAGGAATGGTTACGGCAACTGCAAGTGCAACTCGATAGTTTCCAAGTAAAAAGATCAATACAATCATAACAATTGTAATCCCTTCCATCATAGTACGCACAACAGTTTTTAAAGTATTGGATACTAACTCTGCCCTATCATATAAAATTCGAATGCGAACACCTTTGTTTTTTAAAAATCCATCCAAACTAGAGAGTTTTTCTTTTACCAATCTTAATACTTCAGATGGATTTTCTCCTTTACGCATCATAATGATGCCCTGGACTCCAGAATTGGTCTCGGTTCCAGTTTGTAACCGATAACCGAGAATCCCTTTGGGAGGATGAGGGATCACTCTCACTTTTCCAATGTCTTTTACATAAATGGGAACATCTTTTTTTTCAGTGACGATAATGTTTTCTATATCTTTTTCGTTTTCGATTGCACCTAACGCACGTACTGGTATTGCTTGGTTACCATGTTTAAATATATTACCACCAGTATTTGCATTGTTTTCTTCAATTGCCAAAACAAGATCGCGTAAAAAAACATTATATTTGTCTTGGTTGATGGGATTGATTTCAATTTGGTATTCTTTGATGTCTCCACCAAAAGTAATCACATCTGCAACACCTTGGATTTGTTGGATTCGTGGAGCCAATTCCCAATCTTGGATACTCCTAAGTTCCATCGTTGGCAATCCGTAACCTTCCACTGCATAACGTAAGATTTCACCCACAGGAGAAGTTAATGGACCAAGTTCAGGAACTTCTGTTCCTTCTGGCAATTGAATTGATTTTAACCTTTCATTAACTTGGTTTCTCGCAAAATATTCATCAGTGTGGTCTTTAAAAGTTAACCGAATGACTGACAATCCAAAAATACTTTGTGAACGTGTTGTGGTAAGACCTGGAATACCAGTTAACGCCCGTTCCAAAGGAATTGTTACGAGTTTTTCGACTTCAGAAGAGGCTCTACCATCAAATTTTGTGATCACAATCACTTCAGTATCAGAAACATCAGGATAGGCATCTATCTTAAGATGTGTGACTGAATAGATTCCAAAAGCTGAAATCATTAAAAAACAAAATAATACTATCGGAGAGTTTTTCAGTGAAAAACGAATGAATCCCATTAGTAACCGAAACTGAGTCCTTTTAATAATGTAGAACCATGAGAAACAACACGATCATTGGTTTGCAAACCAGACAAGATTTGTGTGTATTCATCTGTTTCGATTCCTGTTTCCACTTGTACTCTTTGGAACGTATTCAAATCGATTTGTTTGAATAGATAACTTGTATCACCAATTAAAATGATAGATTCATTTGGAACAGACAAAGCTTCAAGATTGTCCAATTCAATATGTCCATTTCCAAACATACCTGGTTTAAATTGATTCCCTGGATTTTTTGTTATGATTAAAACTTTAACAGTACGACTGACCGGGTCAATGACATCAGAAATGGAATCAATTTTTGTTTCATAACGATCTCCCGGGAATGCCGAAAACTTAATGAATACTCTTGTTTGTAATTTGACTCGATTTAATTTTGTTTCGGGGATATCGCCAACAATCAAAATATATCCTGGTTTCAATTTGCTTAACTTTTCAATGGGAATGCCTTGCATTCGTAATCGGTTTAAATTTTCATCCATGGATGCTGCCATTTGTTGCAATTGAACATTTGCATCATTCAATTCTTTACCCGCAGCAGCTTGGTTTTCCACCAAGTATTTTAAACGTGAATAAGATTTTTTTGCACCAAATAGTGCTGCTTTACTTTTTAAGTATTCAGAATAAATTAACGACTGTTCTTCGGTCTCAAAATGATAGGAATAATTTGATTCTTTGGAAGTAACACAGACAACTGACACACGAACTGGGATCGATAGTCCTGATCCTAAATTTCGATAAGCAACGTTTGCAATGGAGATTGTTGAGGGAAGTTCACCTTCTGATTTTTTAATGATCACTCCATCTTCTAGAGTATGGAAGGTTGCAATGCGAGGACGATTCTCTTCCGATTTCTGATTGCAAGATACAAAACAAACAACCGTCAAAAAGAGAAAAAATGATTTAGTCATAAAACATCACTTTTTTCAAACTAGGAGTTTGAGAATTGAAATCAACTTGAAAATGTATTTTTTTCGTAAACTCGTATCCAGTCATTAGGATTCATTTTGGAAACAAGTTCACCAATGAGTTTCCAAGGGATGTCTTCCAATTTTTTGAACCGAATGCAACTTTTCCCCATATCCAATTTGGAATGAGAATGTTTTGGGTATTCCGTTTGGAACCATTTTAAGAGAGTTGGATCCGCATAAATCCCCATATGATACATCGCTAGTCCACTTTTTTGGACAGCAATGTGGAGAAACGGTAGTGCAAGTTCTGGGTTGGCATGGTATCCAGCGGGATACGTTTTTTTAGGAACCACATACCCAATCATATTGTATTGGAAGGTCTCTTCAAATCCTTTTGGCAGATTTTTTTTCACGACACTTCGCAATTTGAGAAAAGATTCTTTTTTGCCGTCCGGTAAAGACGCAATGTATTCTTCGATTGTCTGAATCATATTGAAATTATGGATTAAGGATGAAAATCATGAAATTATTTTTTGAAAATTTTGTTCATTTAATTTCCAAAATACATTCGGAGATTAAGCCTTCTCTTCGCTAATCTTCGAAAAGAAGACAAATGGAATTACTTTTTAGCGGATACCCATAAAGGTCCAACAGCAACTAACAATACAAAGATATTAAAAATTGCATTCGAAATATTTCCTGATGTTATTGAGCCAGCGCTATCCAACAAAAACCATGAAATCAAACCAATTAGTACAGAGATTCTCACTTCATTTGGAGCTTTATCATAAACGAAATGAGTCAACATCCATACATTCACTCCCCATCCCAATAAAAATCCACCGGTCAATGCCGATAAAAATCTTGTATCAGGCGATGAATAAGTTGTATTTCCATCAATCGGCCAACTCAACAAATCTAATGTTAGTCTAGCAAGCTCAGAGGTTTCCGGCATAGTTCCCAAAAAGAATACAGGAGCAAACAAAGCGATGACGACAGCCGTTACCTTAAGATAAAATTTTTGAAATTCAAGAGTCATAAAAATCCTTTTATTTTAAATTTATAAACTCATTTGGAAAAATTTCCGAAAAATTCTCAATCGAATATTAATGATCCTTTGGATAATCACTGTACGGTATCGTACAGTGATTATTTGCCAGCGATACTCAATATTACTGATTTCAATTTAGAAAAATATTCTCTTAACCAAAACTCTGTTAAAATTTCAAAATGAATTTGAAGATAAAAATTTTCCAATGCTAAAGAGAATAATCCATTCCATTGAGACTCAGACATTTCTAATCCTAAGTCTTTTTTCCAAATGCTCAAAAAAGGTATTATTACAACTTCATCTGTCTTAATTATAATTTCATTGAATCTAGGATTGTGACGATTGATTCTTAATTGTTTGTTAAACAATAGATCTATTTTATGTTCTGTTAAAATTTCAACTAAACCGGGATCAATCGATTCACAGGATGATTCTTTTTGAGAGACGATAAAACACTGCTGTAAATGATATTCTGACAAATACTTAGTAAAATTTTCCAAATCTACAAATAAATAGTAAAAGGAAGATTTTGGTTTATCTAATATTTTTGCTAGTTTTTCAATTTTTAATGCTTCAAATCCATGAATAGAGACGAATTCATAACCCTTTTTGATCCATTGTAATCTTGTGTCTGACATGCTAAGTTATCCCCTCAGCGCCAGCGATAGAAGCGGAAATCCTTTCCCGTGAGGGAAAGATTGGAGCGGATAGCGCGGTCGGTGATCGTAAAATTTTGATTCGCATAACCATTGCGAGGCGCCCAAAATTTTTAACTATCCATTCGAATTTAGCGAACCCATTTTCCAGACATAAAAAAACCCACCAAGAGGTGGGCTTTTATTAGAGAAAGGTCTCTAGGTAAGAAAATCGAATTTCTTATTTAGAAACAACTTGGAAAGTCACACGACGGTTGATCGCGTCTTTTTCATCAAAACCAGAAATTGGTTTAGAAGAACCAGCTGCTTTAGTGACGATTCTTTCTGCAGGGATCCCTTGTTTCACAAGAGCTGCTTTTACAGCATCAGAACGGATTTGTGAGTAGTAACCGTTTCCTTTTTTAGCACCTTCCGCTTCTTCTGGACCAGATGCATCTGCATGGCCAGTGATTTCGATTGCATAACTATCAGGAAGTTTTGCAAGAGCGTCTTTGATGTAAGCAACATTGTCTTTTGCCCAAGTTTTGAAATCTTCTGCTTGGATGTCTGCTTGTTTGTAGCTAAATCCTCTGCGACGAACGCCATCTGGGTAACGGTAGTCTTTGAGTGCTACGTTGATTTCGTCCAAAAGAGCTCCATTGAGATCTCTGGAAGCAACTCCCGTTGTGTTGTCCGTAGTTGTGGACGTTGTATCTTTTGGAGTTTCTTTTTCTTCAGAAGACGAACAGTTCGTGAATGAAATAGAAAGACCTACGAGGAGGATGAGGCTTAAAAAAAATCCTTTTTTCATCAGTTGACCTACCTTAATGTTTCCATAGTTTAGTTCTTTTCATTAGATAACAACCGAAAATGCAAATATTTGTAACTGTTTCCGAAGATTATGACCAAAGTCGCTTAGACGTTTTCCTAAAAGACAACGCTGGAGACGATCTTAGCCGTTCAACCGTTCAAAAATGGATCGATTCTGGCTTTGTGACAAACAAAACAAAGGACCAAACCGTCCATAAAAACGGTTATAAGGTGACTTTAGGAGAAGAGTATGTGGTGGATGTCATCGCAAGACCACCTTCTCGATTGGAACCCATCCCGATGGATATCCCTGTTTTGTATGATGAAGAAGAGTTTATGGTCATCCACAAAAAAGCGGGGATCGCTTGCCACAGTGGACCGGGTGACGACTCGCCTTCTCTTGTGAATGGACTCCTCCACCAATTTAAGAATCTTTCTGGCACTGGTGGTGAACGCCGTCCAGGTATTGTCCATCGTTTGGACAAACCAACAGAAGGGGTTCTCATCATTGCCAAAACAGACAGAGCCCATGCTGCCTTATCCAAACTCTTCCAAGATCGTCTTGTGGATAAAACGTACTATGCTTGGGTGTTACAAGCACCAGTGGAAGCCGAAGGGACGATTAGTATGCCGATTGGTCGCCACCCCGTCGAACGTGTGAAGATGTGTGTACGAGAAGATGGGAGAATGGCCATCACCCATTACAAAACAGAAAAAATTGTACAAACACAAACAGGGCGAAAGTTTAGTTTGATGAAACTCGGTCTTGAAACGGGGCGAACCCACCAAATCCGTGTTCATATGGCAAAAATAGGATGCCCAGTCGTGGGGGACAGTTTGTACTCACGGTCTGCAAAGGATTACACACAATACGGACTCCTTCTCTTTGCCAAAAAATTAGATTTTCCTCATCCCTTTGTACCAGACAAACGAATTGTTGTGGAACTTGAGTTTCCTGAACGATTTAAGATCTTTGAACGCAAATGCCCTAGTTACTGATGAGATTTCTAAAGCCGATCCTTTTCCTTTTGGTTCTTTTTGCCAGCTTTCATCTGTTCTACGATGTTGTGTATGAAAACCATTTAGGTGAAGGAACGGATAGTGATGTTTTATATCCCTATTTGTTTGCACGGGATGTTTGGACTGGGGGATTTGCTGGCATTCGTGGTTGGAACCTTCCGCCATGTACCTATCTTTTTCCAGAGATTTTAATAGCACTTCTGTTATTTCCTTTGGTTCCCTCTGTGTATGGGTTCCATTTGGTTTTTGGATTTATTTCCTTTGTATTGCCCTTTTATTTAGCGAAACAATTGGGAATGCCAAAACAATATTCCTATTTAGTGGCACTTGGGTTTTTGGTTTTAGCAGGGTACGATCCCAATTTATTTGGGCAATTTTATTTGCCGGGTTTCCATGCCATGATCTTTTTCTTTGCAACCTGGACTTTGGTTTTATTAGAACAATGGAAACAAACAAATGGTAAGGTTTGGTTTCCATTGTTATTCCTCATGACAATGGTTTGGGTTTCAGAGTATTGGTTTTTTGTCAATATCGCTCCCTTTTTGATTTGTTATGCTGTCCTTCATTTACGATGGAAAAGCCTTGGACCATTGAGCATCGGTCTTGCGGGAATGTTGCTTGCAAAATCCATTGGGAAAGGACTTCGTTTTTTCGGAATTGGAATTATCAGCACAGACAATATACAGTTACTCTCCAAACTCAATTCTACCTTTCATTCCATTGTCTTAGATCCAAATGTAGTTTGGCAAGGTCTCGTACAATCCGTTTCCAAACAACCTCTCCTCTCGGAATGGTTCCAATGGTATTTGGTGATCGGAATTTTTTACCTCTTCATTTCACTTGTAAGGAATCAAAAGAGGGATTTCCTACTTGATTTGATTTTGTTTTTATCCCCTTACATCACTGTATTTTTTTTATTCCTCATCGAAACAGAACTTAACATACGTTATCTGTATTTTTTGCCTTTTGGAATTTTATTTTTTAGCTCTCGGATTTTGGAACGGATTCCCTTCTTCCGATTTGGAATTCCGATTGTGTTGTATGTTGCTTGTTTTTTATTTTATCTCGGAAAACATTCGGAACTTGTCGCCAAAGTGAGAGAAGGTGAAGGAAAACGAAATCACAGAATGGAGTGTTTGTCAGAATTTGATCAAAAAATTCCGGGTGCCGCCACCTACTGGCCAATCAAATACAGTTATGCATTTTCTAACAAACAGTGGACTCTCGTCCCTTTCACAAAAGACGGTGTGTACTACCCTTGGATTGCCAATACCACTTGGGATGGTGATTTCAAAAACCAAACGTTTGATTCGTTTCCTTGGGGTGTGACGGAAAACAAAGAAAATTTGAAAGACTGGAAGGATGTTACCATCACAAGGGAATGTGAAGGTTGGTATTTTTTTCGAAGAAATGAACACGAAGTAAAATCTAAACCCAAGAATTCGATTGATTCTAGTTTTCCTTAGATCAGTTTGGGTCGTGTCATGATAGTATTTCTTTCCGATCCAGCACTTTGGCTTGCCCTACTCACCTTAACCTCTTTAGAAATTGTTTTGGGCATTGATAACATCATTTTCATTTCGATCCTTTCTGCCAGGTTACCCAAAACCAAACAAAAAAAAGCAAGGCAAATTGGATTGATACTTGCGATGGGAACAAGAATTTTACTTTTATTTTCCTTATCGTTTATCATGAAACTCACCACTCCCCTATTTACAATCTTAGAACAAACAATCAGTGGCAGAGACATCATCCTAATTTTAGGTGGACTTTTTCTCATTGCAAAGTCGACAACCGAAATCCATCACAAATTGGAAGGTGACTCAATTGTCGGTGATGATTCCAAAAAACAAATTTCTTTCACCCAAGTGATCCTTCAAATTTTGATTTTGGATGTTGTATTTTCATTGGATTCAGTGATCACCGCTGTTGGAATGACAGACCAACTTGGTGTGATGATCACAGCTGTGGTTTTATCTGTTGGATTTATGTTATTATCGAGTGGGAGTATCTCTGACTTTGTAGACAGACACCCTACCATCAAAATCCTTGCACTTAGTTTTTTGATTTTAATTGGTGTGGCTTTATTAGGTGAAGGACTCAGGTTTCATATCCCGAAAGGATATATCTATTTTGCGATGAGTTTTTCCGTGATCGTAGAATTTTTGAATATGAAATTACGTTCCAAGTCGGAAAAACCAATTACACTCAGAGGTAAATGAATATGAAACGTAGAGAATTTATCAAACGAACTGCTCTTACAATTAGCATCGCACAGCTTCCATTATTCGGAGAATCAAATGATGTTACATCTCCTTGGTTAGAAGCAGAAGATTTGGAAGATTACAAATCACTGGTTTCTGCATATCTAACAAAACCCACCGAATTAAAATTACAAGGGAATTGGTCAGTTGGTAAGATGTTTGCCCACTGCGCTCAAAGTATTGAATTTTCAATGAAGGGATACCCGGAAATGAAATCTTCTCTCTTCCGAGGGTCCGTGGGAAAAATTGCTTTTTCTGTTTTTGCTTTTAAAAACAAAATGAACCATGGATTGGAAGAACCGATTCCTGGTGCTGAAGAAATTAATAATGCAACTGAAATCAAAGTAGGTGCCAAAAGATTGTTACAAGCAATTGAACTTTTTTCCAAAACACCAGAGTCATCTTTACGACCTCATTTTGCATATGGAGATCTTACTAAGGAAGAATATGACGTAGCCCATACTCTCCATATCAAAAATCACATGGAACGTTTGTTAAACTAAATTCATTTCGATCTGTTGGCACAAATCTTCTGCTTTGTACATTTTCGATAAATAAGCAGATACGATTGTTTCCAAACCCTCTTCCTCAAGAAAGGAATTTCCGCCAGAAAGAGGTGCATCGGAACTTATCAAAATGATTGGAATTTTTTGGTTTTGATTTCGTTTTCCTTCCCATTCATGAATCAAAGAAATTCCATTCATTCCTGGCATGTGTAAGTCAGTAATGATGAGTGATGGAGTGATCCTTGCCAAATGAGAAAGAGCTTCTTCCCCATTCCCCGCTTCAATTACAATCCATTGGTTCCTTCGCATTACCTCTGCTAAATCAGATCTAAAATTACCTGAATCATCTACAAGTAAAACCGATTTGTTACTTCTAGATAACGAAATCTCAAATGAGGAACCGACACCAAGTACTGATTTAATCCTCAGTTTTCCAAAATGGGCTTCTAGTATATTTGTACATAACTGTAAACCAAGCCCAGTTCCACGTTCGCCTGCAGTTCCTGGTGTACTTTTGATATTTTCTTCGCCTGTTAATTTATGGATTTGTTCTTCACTCATTCCAAGGCCACGATCACGAATTTCAACAGAAAGCCATTTCCCTTTGAAAGAAACACCTACCCAAACTTCAGAATTGAGATATGAATATTTAATGGAGTTTGTAAGGATATTTTTAAACACTTCTCCGATCAAAGTTCGATCTGCAATGATTTCTGCTTGGATGGGAGTGTCTTTTTGGATTCGAATTCCTTTCAATGTTGCCAATGGTTCCACTGATTCAATGATTTCGTTTAACAACTCATTCACTGAAAACCGAGTTTGCATCAGTTTGGTTCCAAATGCATCAAATCGACTTACATCCAAAAGTTGTTCCAACATTTTTATAGATTGGGTCACACCAGTTTTACAAATCTCTAAAAATTTCTTTTTTTCCTCTTCTGATGTTTCACTAAAACTAAAATCGATTACATCTAAAATTTGGTTCACACTATTGAGCGGCGAACGTAGGTCATGCGAAATTAAGGAAACAAAATTAGCCTTCCATCGGTTTGCCTTTTCCAATTCTGCAGTACGGGCTTTGACTTTTTTCTCAAGTGCTTCTTTTCTTTTGTAAAGTTCTTTCGAGATAGACTCAGATCGTTTGTAAACACGTACGAGTCCAAATGTCACACCAAGTGTTTGTGGAATGATAAAAAAATACAAAGAAAATAATCCCATTGGCCTAAACCCAAAATTAGGATGGGAAATTAAAATGATATCAATGACACCACCTAATACTGCGAGAAACAAACTAAAAAAATACAATTTACTTTCTTTTCTTTGGAAATACAAAGCGAGTGAAACCGAAAACAAACCTATCAGAACAAAAATCGCAGAAAGATATTCAAAATAATAACTAACTAAAGCTAAATGTTTTACAGGTGTTAGTATTGAAACCAAAAGAAATGTAAGTGAGTATACCTTCAATAACACTAACATTTTCTTAAAGATACGCATTTGCGCTAAATTTATTAAAACACTCCCGCCAAAAAACAAAACGATCACAAAACCAATTCTTGAAAACCGAAACAAAGGGATACAGTAGTCATCAGAAAAAAAGTTAAAGAGGATTCTTGTTTCTGTTAATGTAGCACTGAGAATCAAAATTCCCAAATAAACAAATGACATTCGTAATGCATTTTTTTCTGATCGATTGATTAAATACACTAACGCATGATAGATGGATAGGATTCCCATAAAAATTAAAATGATACAAGAAGCAGAATGGTAATTGTTCCAAACCTGGATTATATTCTGTAATTTACCAAATCGAATGATCCCATGAATCCCTGCGAATTTATGGGAGTAGTTGGATATATGGATCACCAAATCTACTTTTTCTTTAGCATTTAATATGGGGACAATTTTGGTATGAAAAGATGGAACATGAGTTTCACTATTTTTTCCAATGGATCCATTTTCAGCGACCAATGTCCCGTTTGCGTATATTTTGTAAGCACTATGGAGTACAGGCACAAGGAGAGCGTATGGTTCTTGGTTGGATTCACCTTCAGGCAAAAGGATTGTCAATCGATAGGTAGCATAACCAAAACTTGGATAATCTTCCCCATCTTCATTGTGTTGGGAAAACCAAGGAACACCCACTTGCATAAAAGATCGATTGTTGGGAGAAGGAGTGTTTGGTTCTAAAAATTCATTCCAGTAAAATTCCCACTTCCCAATTAGGTTCACTGTGTCCGTTGCCAATTTCAGATTCCGGCCATCCAAAACACCATCTTTTGCAAGTAAGGTTGGGGAGAGTTCCAAGTGACAGGAAGAGGTGAAGAGGAGAACCAATCCAAAAATTAAGGGATAACGACAAAATTTTACTGTGGCAGAAAAAGATTTTTGGATAGATGAGAAGGAGACTCTGAAAATCATAAGGTTGTGGAATCCGTTAAAATTGCCATCTTAGAAGACCATTCCGTTGTCACTGAAGGAATCATATCTATCCTGAAATCCAATCCTTTCTTTTCCCTTGCCGGAGAATTTCGAACGGCTGCGGATTTGTTTCAATTCATCGAATCAAATCCAATTGATTTGTTGGTTCTCGATATTGATCTTCCCGACCGTAATGGCATTGATGTTTTGCGAGAAATCAAAGAAAAACACCAACCCACAAAGGTGATCATCTTCTCTTTGCATGGCAGTCGAGTGTATGTGGAAGATGCTCTCAAATCCAAAGCAGATGGATACATGCTTAAGTCAGACCCCATCTCACAACTCCCTGAAGTGATTCAACTTGTGATGAAAGGTGGGTCTTTTGTATCCGATGGAGTGAGCAAAGTGCAACTTCCATTTTCACCATTCCAAATGGAAATCCTAAACCTCTTAGTCCAAGGACTTTCGCAAAACGAAGTGGCTGACCGGATCCAAAAATCCAGGAAAACAGTAGAATACCATTTAAACCAAATGAGGACAAAATTTTCCTGTAAAAATAATAACGAACTCATTTCCAAGTACGAAAAAGAAATACAAAAATAGCGATTTCGTTATTTCCCTTTGGGTTGTTTCAAATACACTATTCGTATGAAACATATCTATTTACTCAGGCATGCTAAGTCTGAATGGGATGAACCTTACGATACGGACTTAGATCGATCTTTGTCCAGAAGAGGTCGAATCCAATCAAAAGCACTACGTGACTATTTAAAAGAAAGTCGATTTGAGTTTGACCAATGTTTGGTCTCACCTGCAGAACGAACTTTAAAAACTTACTCCTCACTTCGTAAGGAAATCCTTCGATTTCCCAAACCCGAAATCAGTGAAAAATTATATGATGCAGACAAAGAAGATCTAATGTTTGTTTTGCATGGATTATCATCTAGCACTCGTTCTGTTTGCCTAGTGGGACACAATCCAAGTTTGGAAGCATTTGGCTCTGCCCTCGTTTTGGGAGACAAAGAACAATCCCTTTTCCATAAATTCCCGACAGCATCCTTTCTCGGACTCAGTTTTTCTGACGATTCTTGGAAAAATCTTAGTTGGGGAAGTTGCCAATTAGTAGTATTCTGGATCCCTGGGCAAATAGGAAAAGAATGAAACCACTCTATTCAGAAGAACGAATCCATCACCGTGTCGAAGAATTGGCACGGGAAATTTCTAGAGATTTTTTAAGCAAAGACCTGGTTGTCATTGGAATTCTCAATGGAGGGTTCATTTTTACCGCGGATCTTTGTCGTGACATTCTGATCCCACATGAAGTAGACTTTATGGCCGCGTCATCCTACGGGGACGGAACTTCTTCTGGAGACTTAAAAATCACCAAACAACTCAAAAAATCAGTTCAAAACAAATCAATTTTGTTAGTGGAGGACATCGTCGATACAGGAAAAACATTAGAATATTTACTCACAGAAGTCCAAAAACAAAATCCAAAAGATCTAAAAGTAGCAGCACTCTTTTGGAAACAAAAAAAGGCAAATCCACATATCATTGTGGATTATCCAGGTTTTATCATTGAGGATGAATTCCTGGTTGGTTATGGATTAGATTACCAAGGGAAATATAGAAATTTACCGTATGTTGCGAAGTTAGAGGGAACTGAGTGAAAGATGCAATTGTAAAACAAAAATTTGATACACTCAAATCGTTTCCAACAATCAAACATGAAATTTTAAAAATAGCAGAAAATTTTGTTCACCATTCCGATGATTGGAAATTACTGAGAGTGAATCCTCTCAAATTTGCCACAGATCATAAGTTAGACGAAAACGATTCCGTAGATTTTTTTGTACATGCTGCAAAGGTTGGATTATTCGATTTTGCTTATAATTTGATTTGCCCAATGTGTGGTGGAATTGTTCACAGCCATCACAAATTAGATGAAATCGAAGGAAAAGAATTTCATTGTGTATCTTGTAATATCGTTGTTCCAACTCTTCTAGATGACCAAGTAGAAGTTGCCTTTCAAATCCATCCATCGTTACAAAATCATCAAATTGATCCCTTTGTTGATGTTACAAATTACTTTCGTTATTTTTTTTCCGAAAATTTTGATAAATCAACTGAACTAAAAGACTGGATCCAATCTTCAATCAAAGACTATACGAAACTAATCCCTGATGGATCCTATAGTTTTGAATATGATGCAAAGTATGGTGAACTCCAAGGTCATCTCATTCAATTTGTAAGCATCGACAGAAACACAATGTGTTTATTTTCTGTTGATCCCAATTTACCACCTAACAATCAATCTTACTTGGTTGACTTAATGGAAAGTGGTATGAAACCAAATATGGTAACTATTCCCGCTGGCCATCACCATTTTACGATCCATAACCGCACTCGGTTTACAGTGGGACTCAATGTATTAACACCCAATCCTAAAGAAATTGAAAGGATTGCCAATTCCTACCCAACCATTCGGCATCAGTTTCTCACAGCGAAGATGTTACTTAATAACCAGTCCTTTCGGGATTTGTTTCGTATCCAAAAACTTTCACCAGATTTAAACTTGAATGTGAAATCACTGACGATCATGTTCACAGACTTAAAAGGTTCTACAGAAATGTATGACACAGCAGGTGACATCTTTGCCTATAAATTGGTTCAGGAACATTTTCGTATCCTAACAGAGATTGTGCGAAAGTACAAAGGTGCCATTGTTAAAACCATGGGAGATGCCATCATGGCAACTTTTTCCACTCCTACAGAAGGACTATTAGCAGCCCTTGAAATGATGCGGCGCATTGAATTGATGAACCTAGAATGGAAAAAAGAAGGTTATGAAATTGGGCTGAAAGTAGGCCTCAATGAAGGTTCTGCTTTAGCAGTCGTGAATGATGAACGACTCGATTACTTTGGCCAATCAGTGAATATTGCAGCTCGTGTCCAAGGACTTGCAAAATCAGGAGAAGTCTGGTTAAGCGAATCGGTTTGGAATGCTACAGGACCGGAAGATTTAGTCAAACAACATGGTTATTACTTTCGCAAACAAAAGGCAACCTTAAAGGGTGTAGGCACACCCGTTCCAGTTTTCCAATTAAGTCGAAATCAAATAAAAGCACCTTCCAAGTGGAAACTCCTTTTTAACAAAGGATAAAAAAGGAAAACGTAGAATGAATTTTGTAAATAAGATACAGATTTCGGTCAGCTAAACATTGCTGACCGTATGGAACGATTTGGTTTCGTATTTTAATTTGAGAGGTTATTACCTACCCCTATTTCACTGGCTCTGCAGAAACTTCCACTTCGGGCAACGAAGACCTTAGATACCCTGATTGTAACACAGCCACCTGCCCTTGTTCGCTTGTGAGATACGTCACGAAGGCATCTATTTTATCACCTTGGTCTGTTTTATAGATGATAAATAGTTCACGAGCTAGTTTGTATTTACGATCATAAACATTACGAATGGATGGAGTCACATAAGGTTCATCTTTTGATGATGTTTTTGCATACTCAAGTGCTTTTAACTTATCTTTGTGATCCACAAGAGCAGAACCCATTCCCATATAACCGATGCTATTTGGATTTTCTTGGATGTACTTTGCCATTTCAGCATTGTCCTTCACAATTTTAGCATTGGGTGAAAACACATTGGATTTATAGGTATTAAATTCTTTATCACCCAAATCCCTTCTTTTTAGAATATGATTTTGAAAGTAGTCTTGTGTACCAGATTTGTCATTTCGAATTACGATGGAAATAGGTGCATCTTGGCCTCCTACTTCTTTCCAGTTTTTGATTTTCCCAGAAAAAATATCAGATGTTTGCACCAGGTGGAGTTTGGAAACAGGATTGTTTGGATTCACAACAATAGCCACACCGTCGTAAGCTAGACGTACAATTTCCAGGTTTCCAGTTTTTCGTAAATCATCATACTCAGCTTGGTTCAGTGCTCGAGAAGAAACTGCCATATCAATTTCTCCCTTTCGTAATCGGTCAATTCCAGATTCCGAACCACCACCTTCGACTGTTACACGAACATTTGAATTGACCTTCTCATATTCAGTACCCAAAAATCGCATCATACTATTCATGGTTTCTGATCCAGCCACTTTAAGGGTTTGTTTGTCCTTACATGCGACAAAATTAATTGTAATCAAAATGTAAAAAAGCAGAGAAAGGTTTTTCATCGTAAATCAGGTAAAGCCCAAATTCAATCCTCCGTCAATCGCAAAAACCCGTTGTTTTTTCCAAAACCCCTCTCAGTTTTTCGAAAAAAACCCCGATCTTTGCAAAGTGAAGACCAAAGGCCATTCGATCCTCATTTGTTTTGTAACAATCCTACCATTCTTGGAATTGTTTGCAGGCCCGCCTGAAAAAACCCAGTTCCAGTGGAAATGGACCAATAACCAAGTATTGGAACTGAATGAATACCATGATGTTTTCTTTCGTGTAGGAACAAAAACCGTTGAACGAGAAGATAAAAACCGAGTTGTGATGAAAACCAAACAATGTTCGCATGACTCTTGTTTGGTGAATGCTTGGTTTGATACTTATATGAGGTATGGTAAAACTTCAGGTCCATTTTGGAAGGACAAAGAATTTTTATCCGATTTTACACTCTTTCGAAATGGTCGTTATGAAGTACCAAACGAATTTATCATGCCAAACCTTCGTAGTTTTCCTTCCTTCCCTGAAAATGCGGTTTCCGTATCCGATGTTTGGAAATTACCTGCAGAAGAGTCCTTTGACTTTTCTAGTGAACGTATCCGAGTCAAAGTCACACCCGAATATACCTTCCAAGGAATTTTTCCATGGAAAGAAGGGAACTATTCAGGTAATTGTGAAAAAATCACTTACACTTACCCTATTTTTTATACAAAATCTGAATCAGATAAGATGGCACCTAACGTTCCTTATAAGATATTTGGTTTTGCAACAGGAACTGTTTTTTTCAATGCAACCAAAGGTGTGCCTGAATTCAAAGAAGTTAAACTTTCTTATACCTTCATATATCCAAATGGCACAGTCCAAGAAGCAAACTTTCATATCAAAGGAGTTTATTTTTTACGGAACCAAGTGAATGCAAAAGATAAAGAGTCCATTCGCGAAGATATCCTAAATGATTTGATTGTAGGTTATACAAAAGATGGATACCCAAATGGTGTTCCAACTGGACCTTCGTATCGACCAGGGAATCAAAATCCAGATCCAAATTCTCTTTCCACTCCCGTTACGGAAAGTGAAGACCCAAACAAAATTGCAGACCAATTGCCTGTAAAAGTGCGTACTTCGGAAGATGGGATCGTGTTTTCATTGGATTCCATTTTATTTGATTTTAATGATAGCAAATTAAAACCAGATGCAGAATCCGCAGTTGCCAAAATTGCAGAAATTTTAAAAAAATACCCCGATCGTGAAATCAGAGTTTCTGGTCACACGGACAATATTGGAAAAAAAGAGTACAATCAAAAATTATCTGAGGAGAGGGCAAAGTCCGTTTTACATTCATTAGTTGATAATTACAAAATGGATGAAAAACAAATTTCTTTTCGAGGGTATGCCGATGATTTACCTATTGTTCCAAACGACTCAGAAGAAAATCGTCACAAAAACAGAAGGGTAGAAATCACACTCGTTCTCGATTAACCAATTTGTAAATCAAGTCCTACTGAATAAGGTGGAACCAAAGGTTCACTTTCCTTTTTTCCACGTTCCATCAGTTTTTCCATTTCCTTTCTGATATCACCAAGCAACAAATGATAACTATCTTTTTTGTTTGTTTTGTATTTTTCAAAATAAGGAGCAAGCGGAATGGAACGTGATGCGTAAACATACGCTTTTTTGGCTCTCATTTCTGATTTTCCGAATATATGCCTTTCAAAACTACATATCCACTCCATGAGTCGTTCTGCAGATGGCCATTGGATGAGATTTTTGGGCTGGGTGATGAGAAATGCATAGGCAGTCTCTACCAATTGTTTGGCTCGGCGGATATTTTGATCCGTTAGGTGTTTTGGGGTAGATTCCAATGGAATGCCCGCATCAATTCGGTCCAAAGCATGGAATAAAATTCGGATCTTTTGGATGGCATTGTCTGAATCTTGGAATTTGATATGTAAAATTTGGCCTGCCAAGTTCAGAGCAGTGTGCCTTGCCCTTCCCAATCGATAGTCAAAATCCTTTCCATTGATTTCTGATTTTGGGATCCCAAGTTCAAATTCCGTTTCTTCTAACATTACACGACCCACAGTCAAAAATCTGCGAAGAACCGTCCTCCCACCTGGGTATAATTTTAACTTACGTTCGATCCGTGATAAAGATGTTTCAATGTCTTTTAAGATGGAATCTCGTGTGCCGGAAATTTTATATTTCACAAAGGTTGGTTGTAAAAAAAGTTCAGCATGTGGATCTTTTTTTTTGGCTTCTTCCAATCCCCAATATATGAGTTGTGCTGTACTCGGTAAAAAGGAAACCAAATTATCATTTTCTCCTGACATGATCCCTTCAGGATACATAACAAGTTTTCCGCCATTTTCGGATAATATTTGTTTGGTGGTTCGAATCATCTTTCGATTGGAACTTCCATGTAATACAGAAAATGCTCCAACACGTTTGATGAGTTCACCAACAATTCCAAATCCCCAATTGAAAATACTACGTGATGCCATATAATGAAATCTTGTTCCAATTGAATTGGCAACTTGGTAAGCGATGATGGATTCCATATCCGTGGGTTGGTTAAAAAGATACACAACTCGTTTGTCTTTTGTTTCTTTCAGACGAAGTTCATCTTCTTTGGAAATCACCACTCCATCTAAGTTAAACAAAAGTTTTGTGAGAATGGGAAAACCCAAATCCAATCCCAAAGCAACAGGAAATTCAAAACGAGGAGCGATAAAAGTATCTTTCATAGAACTGTGTAATTAGACTAAGGAAAATGCCATATTCTCTACGAGCAATTATTCGTGAATGTATCCCCAGGTTTCTAATATTTTTTTCACTTCCTTTCCCATCTCTTTTTGTACTTCCGACTCACCTGATCCACTGAAAGCTCCATCGTTGTAAACCCATGGAAGTGGTGATGCGTACAGACCATCAGGTTGTCGTTCCGATACGATTAAGTCTTCGATATGAGTCATTGACTTTTGGAATTCCAATCCATACTTTCCAAAACGAACAGGGATCGTTTTTCCATTCCGTGTGAATTGGAAGTAGGCACCGAGTTCGGGGTTCACTGTCCTCAGAATGATTTCTTCAGACAGATCTTGTTTTGGTTCTTTGGATGAGGCATTGGAACCCTTACGATCCTTCGATTCTTTTGTTACGGAAATTGTTTTGGCAGAACCAGAAGCGATTTGCACTGTCGGAGGTGCAACCCAATCATAAACAGAACCTTGTACACTCATTGACATAAAATCACGACAGACAGTTTCCTCACAAGGAGGGATCCAAATCCGAAGTCCATTCCGTTTGAGAAAATTTTCATTACGGAAGTCCGCCCTTGCTTGTTGCAAAAGAATTTCCCCTTCTGTTCCAAGACTTAAGTTTCGTAACTCCTTAGGATCTTGTTTTAAGTCGTAAAGTTCTTCTGCCATGGTATGAGGTTCACCTGCGGAAGTTCGCCTAACAGTCGTAAATCCAGGATACCTGCGAATGTATTTATAATTCTCAGTTCTAACAGATTCTGACATTCGTCCCTCTGTATAAATATAGGTCTCCTTGGGACAAGGAGTCGAGTTTCGAATGCATGATGCATAATCGACACCTTGGTAAGTCGAATTTTTAGGCAATAAATCCAAAAATCCTAATATGGTAGGTGCTAATGATAATAGAGAAGACTGGCCTGAAATTCGAATTTGTGAGTTCTTTCCTATGTTATCGACAATGGACTTAGGCAGTTTGATAAAATATGGCACATTGATTTCTTCATCATAATGAGTTTCCCCATGGCCAAACCTTGTTTGCATGATGAAGTGGTAACTATAATCATGTTCTGGACTAAAGAGTTCCCCGTGGTCCCCAGTTACAATGATCATCGTTTCATCATAGGTTCCAAGTTCTTTCAATTTTCTTACTAACCTGCCAATTTCCCTGTCCGTATAATGCATTTCACCTAAGTAACGTTGCACGGGAGATTCATATCGAAAAAATTCCGAATCAGGGATAATACTTCTCACTACCTTCATATCTTCTGGAGGAGGTGAATAGGATGCATGTGGAGTGTTCAAATTAAAGTGCAAAAAATATGGGATGTCTTTTTTTTCAGTCACAAACTCAATCGCATGGTTTGTGAGAATTTCTGTATCCACAATGTCCATCCCTACTTGGTAGGAATTGTGAAACCCCAAATCCAAACCCACAGTTGTATAATCCAAAAAGAAAACATTATTCATAATGGTCTTTGAATAATAACCAGCTTCCCGAAAGGTTTTTGCTAAATTATCTCTTTTTTTACCGTAATACACTTTTCGTTGGTATGGTTTTGTCGAAAACCATGAATTCCCCAAACCAAGGTTAGATGAATATTCGGAATGGAAAAAAGACATCATGGAAGGTTTTGTCCAATTTCCATTGGCAAAAGGATTTTCAAAAAACACTGATTCTTTTGCCATCTGGTCAATGTTAGGAGTTACGGAATGGCGAAATCCGTATGCTCCAATAAAATCCTTCCTTGCAGAGTCAATGACAATGAGAATTACAGACTTAGGTTTTTGAGCGGAAACCAGTGTATCTAACCATTCCCATGGGTATAACAAAGGTTCGCCGATATACAAATCACTATCTTTACTTTCCCAAACGAGACGTAAATCACCTTCGAGTGTAACTAACGTTTCCTTCTTATTCCATTGTTCTTTAGCGGCGCCAGTAAAATCCCATTCTTCGAGGATTTGGGACTGGGTATATAATTTCAATTTTCCGGAGACAGAGGGTTGGAATTCTTTTTCGCCTAACAAACCAACAAGTGATGAAAATTTGTATTTCCCTTTTGGAAGGGTAAATTGGTATTCTTGGCCTGGTGGGAAATAAATGGCATCAAGGGAATGGTTTAAAAAAATCTCTTTGTTTGTATTGAAGGTGATTTGCGTATTTTCCCATTTTCGAGAAAGAGGAAGGCCACTTTGCCTACCTGGATTTTTTTTCCAATGGTATGTGCGATTGTCTGTTCCGATTTTGAATTTGGACTTAGCATTTTTTAATTCCAAAACCAAATCCACTGGGAAACGGGATTCCGATTTGTTCAAACACTGAATGAGACAAAAACAAAGGATGGGGGCGAAGGTTAGGATCTTTCGCATTTGGAACCAGTTTGCAAAACAGGTTTCCTAAGAATAGGAAAAGTTGTTTCTTTTTAGGTTTCCATCATCCATCCTTGACATCTATGAGTAATTGGGAACAAGCCTACTCCCGCGTGGAGTCTACCTTTCTAAACAAAGATGGTGGTAAAATTTATTACCAGATCTACCGACCTAAGTCAGGAGTCAAACGTGTGCTCGTTGTCCACCATGGGATTGGGGAACACGGCGGACGTTACAATTTTTTGTTAGAAGCAATGGCGGAACGTAATTATGCCATTTACCTCATCGACTGCCGAGGCCATGGTAAATCCGATGGACGCCGAGGTGTCATTACCCATTTTTCTGATTTTTTTGCAGACTTAAAACAACTCATTGATATCGCCAAACAAAACGAAGGTGTCAGTAAAGTTACCTTACTTGGACACTCAATGGGTGCTGCGGTTACGTTTCTTTATACAGCGACTGACAACTACCAAAATGATTTGGATGCTTACATTTGTAGCGCCCTTCCCATCAAAGTCAAAACTGACCTTGTGATGGACATTAAAAAAGCAGCAGGTGGTTTTTTAGCAAAAGCTTTGCCAACTCTCACCATCCCAACGGGACTCAATGTGAACCTCATTTCACGTGACAAATCAATTGTGGATGCCTATGTCAAAGACCCACTCGTACATGGAAATGTATGTACGTATCTTGGTGATTACCTTCTTAACTGTTACACACTTGCTTTGGAATCTGCAGAGAAAATCAAAGTTCCAATCTATATGTTCCATGGAAAAGAAGATCAAATTGCTCTTCCAGAAGGAACTGTGGATGCATTTGAACGTGTCGCCTCAAAAGACAAAACCATGAGACTTTTTGATGATTTATACCATGAAACCATGAACGAACTTCCTAAAGACAGAGCTCTCGTCTTTAAAGAGTTAGTTGCATGGATCGACAAACACTAAGGAGAAAATGCCAATGGCAATAACAAAAGATATAGTTGGAAAAAAACTAGATCGTTTTGATTTCACAGTGGAACGAGGAAAAATTAAAGAATTTTGCCTCGCCATCAACGAAAAAAACCCAATCTATTTTGACGTAGAAGAAGCAAAAAAAGCAGGATACTCTGATGTTCCCGCTCCCCCTACTTTCCCTACTGTCATCATGTTTTGGGGTTACCCAAAAATTTGGAACGATATGGCGGAACTCGGTATCGACCTTTCCAAAATCCTTCACTTGAAAGAAGAATATACGTACCACAAAATCCTTTATCCGGGCAAAGTGTACGCACAATCTGAAATCTCCGACGTAAAAGTGGGAAGAGCAGAAATTGTAACTTTCAAAACAACAATCTATGATGAAAAAGAAGATCCTATCCTTTCAGCAGAGATGGCGATTTTCATTCGTAAGGATTAATTCCAAGGAGGTAAACTATGGCAAAAATTCAATTTGATAAAGTAGAAGTTGGTCAAACTCTTCCTCCACTCGATATCCCTGTGATCGAACATGCAAATTTAGTTCGTTATGCGGGAGCATCTGGAGATTTTAACCCAATCCATAACGACCCTGATTTCGCAAGAAAAGCAGGACTCGATGGAACCATCTCACACGGTATGTATGTGATGGCACAAGTGGGAAGACTTTGTACTTCTTGGGCTGACCAAAAAGACATCGCTTATTTTGGTGTGACATTCAAAGCTATGACAAAACTCGGCGAAAAACTCACAATTGTGGGAACCATCAAAAAGAAATTTGAAAAAGATGGTAAAAAAACAGTAACCGTACTTGTAGAAGCAAAAAACGAAGCTGGCGAAGTAAAAGCTGGTGGAGATTTAGTCGTTAACGCAGTATAGCCAACTAATAGCACGCAGGTCATGGAATGGAGTAAAAACTTTTTCATGATTCTGTGTGTTTGATTGAGAAATATTCTTACTACAAACAATCATCGTAGATTCAATAGAGTAATGGAAAACAAATACCAAGGAATCCTACATGTTAAGCGAAAACACAGTCAAATCTCAAATACTTTCCCTCATCTCTCACCTTCCTCATCTCAACATTGATATTTTATACCTTTACGTTCCAGAGTTCAAAATCCTCCACCAATTCTTAGAGGAAGATGAAATCGTCGATGGTTATACCATAAGCATTCTGGAAACCAAACAGAAACGCTACACTGCAGGAAAATGGTTATTCGTTTTAACAAATAAAAGGTTTCATTTGTTACGGAATCCAGCCTTTAGCGAGCCAACTCATATTCCAATCGAATTCAATTCGATCAAAACTTGTAACACAAAAAAAGGATGGTTCTTTGGAAAAATCTTTCTAGAAACTCAAGGTGAAACATTTGGATTGATCCAAATTGGCAAAAAAGATTATTCCTTCTTTTTACCAGTGTTGACACCGCATCTAAAATAACGATTGTGGGTGCGAATCACAATAAGGAAATTTTGAAGTCAATTTTAGCTTTTATTTTCTTTTAAATCATCCATTTTAAAATTGTACACCAATCCGCTTTATTCACCCCAGTTCCCTCTATTGTAACTTTACCGTCACCGATTTCCCTGTTCGTTTCACTTCCACACTTCGTTTTCTAGAATCAATGGTTAGGATTGCCTCATATTCGATCGGTAGGACTAGTTTTCCTTTTTTGTCGATCAGCCCAAAAAGACCTCCCTCGATTCGTTTATGTTCCCCTTCCGGTATCAGCTGACATCCGTTACATACTATGGCATATCCATTTTCAAATGGGTAGGCAAAATCATACTTTGCCTCGATGACCTTTTGACAACGTTCATTGTGAAACCCCATCTTTCCCTCTTCCACATACCGTGCTCGCGATTCCACAATGTAGTCAGGACCATTGTCATAGAGAAAACTTTCTAATAAAAGTTGGTTCTTTGTATTGATACAGACCCATTTGTTTTTTGAAACCACAAAGGCCACACCCGATTTGGTAAATTCCATAGTTTGTTCGTACTGAGGTTTTATGACTACTTTGCCTTTTTTGTCTTTGAAACCATACAATCCACTTTCTTCAAAGGAAGTGATCCCTTCTGATTGGGCAAACAAGGAACCAGTCAATAGCAATAACGAAATGAAAAAATACTTTTGTAACATTTATTTCCTCGATAAAACTAATCTTCTAATCTTTCAAACGGAATGTCCAACACTTCAAATTCATTACATTCCAAAAAATCAAAATGCCACCATTCTGTTTTGTTCACACGAAAACCAAATTGAGATAGTACTTGGATGAGGGTATCTCGATTTTTTTTGGTAATTGGATCTGCAACAGGAGCCTCTGCCCAAGCTGCTTTCTCAAAAGAATCATATTTGGTTGGCATTTTGAGTTCTTGTTTTGTATTTGTATCCACTAAAGTTAGATCAATCGCACAACCTTTGTTATGCCTTGATCCTGTTTTAGGTGAGGCAACATATCGGGTATCTTTAATAATTTCATAAAAAGTAACAGTTGCTCGGTAGGGTCTATAGGCATCATAAATTTGTATAGAATAACCAAGTTTTAAAAATTCCATTTGGGCATTGTGTAGGGCTTCGGCCACTGGTTTTCTCGCAAATGCTTTTGCTACTTTATAAATCTTTTGCCCCGTAAAATTATCAGTTGTTGCATATTTGATATCCAATAGAATCTCAGGAATCGTTTCTAAATTGACTAACTCTCGATTGGGATCATTTTGATAAGAGGATTTGTATTCTTTTTCTCCGAATACAAGAAGACCTGTTGGTTTTGGTTCTGCCTCTATCGAGAAAATGATGAGAATAATCATTTGGAATATTCTCATACAAACGGAGATCCATCTACATTTTATATCCATCATCCTTCTATTGCCAATTCCATTTGTTTTGTTTGTGAACCATTTCCATTTTAATTGATTTTAGCCAGAAGTTGAGACTTTGGTTTCCTTAGATTCTAAAAGTGGTTCATACATCATCCAAGCGATGTTTTCAGTCACCAATTGGTCCTCGATCATTCCATTTGTTTCTTTGGAAACTACCTTCCTACGAATGGTATTTCGTCTTGTATAACCACCCCACGGTTCTGCACAAAATGCATGGTAAGATTCATACACGAAATAAGAATAAGGAATCTCTAATTGGGTTTTCCATTCACCATATAACTCATCTTTGTCGATCCAAAGGTGGAGGACAAATGGTTGTTTTGTTGTGTTTTGGATTTGTAAATCAATGTAATTATAAGATAATGTAGCACCTGATCCAAAAGGAAGTGTACGATTGGAATCTGGAAAGATATCAAAACTATGGCGCCATCTTTCTTTTACAGTTAACGGTGTGTGTAGTGTCATCCAATAGATTAAATTTGCCATCTGGCAAAGTCCCCCACCCGTTCGTTCTACAAAACTTCCGTTTTTCAATTGCATCCCTGGCAGATATCCTTTTTTTTTCGTAGGTTTTCCTACCAGATACCAAAAGGAAAATACTTCGCCTGGCGATAATATGATTCCATTTAACTTACTTATGGCAATCGAGAGATTTACTTTTTTGTTCTCTTGTAAGTACATAGGTACATCTTTCAGTTTACGGTAAATGGGAGAATGATGAGTGAAGATGGAAATAGGATACTCTTTTTCCAAACTGTCCGAATGAATACGATGAGTTGCAAATGTATTTCGTTCGCATAACCAACGCAAATATCGTTTCCACTGAAAATAAAGTTTTCCTAAAAATAAGCGGAGTTCACTTCTGTGTACTTTTTTTGGAAATACTGAAGAAGAACGATTCCAGATTCTAAATTCCATAATTTTGTTTTCTCTGGATAAAACTAGGTCGTTTACGATAGGGATTTTTCCAAGACTTGGCCACAGAAAGTAGTTTTGAATTTCTTTTTTCCAACCAATGGATATAATGATTCCATTCGTCTTCTAAAACCAATTGGTACTCACCTAAAGGTTCAATATAAGAAAAAATATCCAAACCATTCTCCTTACTTGCTCTAAGGTTTTCCATTCTGATTCCATATACAAGACGATAAATCTTTGTCTGAAATGGCATTTCGCGAATCGCCTTTTCATCTGGTTCCCATGACATACAGTCTCTTCGGAAATGGAAATGATAGTACTCACAAAAACCATGGTGGGCAACTAGTAAACCATTGTCTGGTATGGATGCTGCTTTTTCTCCCGGATTCCACATCAATTCATAAGGATAACTAAATAGATGCGGGGATTGGACTAAGGTAGTAACCCACAATATAAAACTCATCAGTGTGATAAATCCTTCTTTGCGATTACCTAAAGTAAATAGAGAGCCAATTAGTAGTATAGAAATTAGGATCCGAAATTGGATATCGGCAAAATGAAAGATAGGTACAACAAGTAACAGACCCAAAAAAGAAATGGTTTTCTCAATAGGTTCATGGGACAACAGGGAATTTTTTCCAAAAACCAGACGCATCCAGTCCCATAGTATCCCAAATCCAACCATACCATAGGCTGCAAAGATCGGAAACGTTTTAGTATCTACCACCAAACGTTCATTTGTTTCTGATTTAACTAAGAGAGGTAAAACCAAAGCAGATAGAAAAAGAATCATATCATACTTTCTTGGGAGATGGAATAATATCCAAACTCCAAGTCCTATTACACCAACCATCGCGTGAAACCATGTAGCAAAAACTAAAAATATCAATGAACCAATCCATCTGATGATAGGTCTTGAGATCAATTTTGAAAAATATAGTGCGATACTAAGAAAGAGAAATCCAAGAGCCCAGGCTTGTTTTGGATATAAAAAACCCAAAACAAAAACCATGGCAGAAGGAAAAACATTCCATTTGTCAATCGGTGTCTTTAATAAAAAACGAGAGAGATAAAGACAAAATAGGAGCCAAACAACCGTTACTAATTGAAAGTAAAATAGGTTATCTTCACTCACTCCCATAAGAGAGAAAAGAAAGGCAACAATCCGAAAAACAGGAGACCTATCTGGTGAATGCAATTCCCCCGTTTCTAAAAGGGAAATTGCTTGGACACCATACCAATAAATATCTTTTCCAAACAAAGGTATTAATTCGAAATTTGGACTTTTTTGCCGACCATCTGGATGCCATTCCCAGATTTTTTCACAAGCAGGGTATCACCAAAGATCACTGTCGATTTTTCTTCAGTGGTTTCTGAATAAGGGCTGTTTACATCCAAACTTTGGGTTACTACCTTATGATCCCTGCCAAAAATTTTGATTTTGGCTTCAGTGGCATTCGCCTCCAAAAAAACCCAATTTCCATCTAACACACGTTTCTCTTTTAAATCATCTAACCAAATCACAAATGAACCATTTGATCTAAATACATAATCCATTCTGCCTTCTGGTATATCTGCAAAGTAAGCTTTGTTGACAATGCCTGCCAAAATTGTGTTTTTTGATTTTTTCAAGATTTCATCTTTGAATTGATTTGCATTTTGGTCCATCACAGTGAAACGTTTTCCATTTTCACCTAAGAAAATGATCTCAGCAATGACCGTGTCTTTCCAAGTTTTTCCTGTCCTTACCTTTTGAATGGTAAATGTGAAAGTTTTGCCAGAAAGAATTTTAGGAAAAAATATCCTTTGCCCACCTTGTTTGTCAGCGATCGGAAGCGTAAAAGAATCAGTCCCATTTGAAACAAGTAATTCCGTTACAGATCCATTCTTATAAAAAAGTGCATCTAATCTTTGGTAACCGTTAAAGATTTCGATTCCAGCTAAATCAATTTGTTTCTCGAGTTCTACTTGGAAGGATTCACCAACTCCATCCGTTTTTACACCTTCCACCCATGCAAAATCGATACTTCCATCAAACATACCATAGGCGGGATAATTCGGAAGCGTACTACTTGCTGTAACTTGTCCTTCTATTGGTTCTGGGTATACAACATCGAGTTTTTTTCCATTTTTAAAAAAAGAAACAGTTTTGATTCCATTTGCTCCATCGGGCAAAAGATAAATGACATGAATTCCATTGGATTTGATTTTTAGAGGAGTTTCTTTCGAACAATCAAAATTAGTAGCGTAACTTCCATCTTTGTAAAGAGAAACATATCCTTTTTTCTCTTGGCATTCAATGGAGATTTCATTGAAGTAAGCACGACCATCGGTTTTTCCTGCTTGGTTCCATTTGGCACCATTGGAAAAAAAGATAGTAATCCCATCCAAACTTGTCTCCGGTTTCCAAAGTTTCCCTGGAATGAAAACATTGATTGGATTTGTTCCATCTGCAGATGACGCAGCTTGGATCCGTTCAATGACAATCGAAGTTTCGATTGGACTGTTTTTACAAATTAAGATAACAAATGACAAAAGAGTAAAAATTACTTTCTTCAAGAAGGATTACCTCAGCAGAAACAAAGTTTCTGATTCTCTTTTGTTTGATTCAAGTAAAAAAAGATTCGCTAAATGAAACCACCAAAGACTTTTTTAAACTCCTCACTTCGCATAGCACCAGAAATACGATGAACTTCTTTTCCATTCTTAAATAAAATGAATGTCGGGATTCCAGAAATTCCATATCTGTTTGCAATCTCTTGTTTTTCATCCGTATTCACTTTAATGATGGAAACTTTCCCTTTCCAATCTTTGGCAAGTTTTTCAAGTTCTGGAGCCACCATCTTACATGGTCCACACCAAGGTGCCCAAAAATCCACAAGGATTGGTTTCTCATGAGTTTGGAGTAAGGTTTCAAAACTTTTGGGATAGGTTTCTGACATATTCTCCCTCCTAAACATTAGACTATATACCCATAAGGGTATATAGAAAAAATCGCAAATCCATTCCTTTAAAACAAATCAATGGATTCAAAACCTTGCAATAACTGAACTTGGATTTGATCCTTGGTTGTCCTTTGTAATAAAATATTCATATTCGAATCAAAATCATCACCTAATTTTAAATTAGGCTCCAATGGTTTTGCCAAAGGTAAGAAAAAATTATCCCAATGGATGGGTATGACCAGACTAGGTTTTAATTTTTGTACCGTTTCATTATAATAAGATTCTTGAAAGGTTATCGGTTGTAATGACAACTGCGCTATGCCTAAGAACAGTACGTCTGCATTGATTCGATCATAAGCTCCAGCTAGGTAATTAGTGCTACTTTTGATCACGATTCTGTGTTTCCCATGTTCGATGAGAAAATCAAATGTTCCTCCTTCTATGTATTCCATTGCTTTCAATGGTTGGGAAAGAGGTGAAGTGATATCAGGAAAATTTGGATCAGTGGCATTTGTTTTTCCAAAAATCTTAAAAGGAGGAGTGTGTTTTGATTCTAAAACAGTAATGGAAAATTTTCCTAGTTTGATTGGTTTTCCCAATTGGAATTTTTCCATATTTTCCTGATTTAAACCAGCACCAATTCCAACATTAATCGTGGAACTGGAGCCATATAACTTTGCATTGGTGAACTTAGCAACATAGGGTGCATCCATGACATGATCATAATGAGAATGGCAAACAAAAACTCCTTTTAATCGGTAGATCTTTGCTTTTTCTAAAACTGATTTGATGAGATGAGGATTAGATTCAATTTTAGAAAAGGCAGTTTGCCACAAAGAAGGTCTCGAAAAAAAACCATCCGTCAATATTTGTGTTTCACCATCATCTAATAGGATCGATGAAGTACCTAAGAAAGTGGCCCGAATTTTCCCTTTTCCAATAATTGTATTTGAATTTTCATGAGGAAAAAATGATTCATAAAAACTTAAGTTCCCAGAAGCCTGAAAACTACATTTTACAAACAAAAATAAACAAATTCCTAGGAAAAGAATTTTCGTTGTTAGTTGATTCATTGGCCTCATTTGTATTTCCCTTACTTGCCTTCAGCCCAAGATTCTTCTCTCGGATCAGCTACACCCAATAATCTATTGTTTTTAGTATCATTTAACACAGCACAAACGGCACCAAAATCATTATCAAAATGACCTTTTTCATAAACCTTATACCCTTTTTCCTTCAATGCATCGGAAACAGATTGGTACAAAGATGATTCCAATTCAATTCCTCCAGGTCTATAAACATGTGGAGAAAAACTATCGGGCCAATTTACAGAACGAAACCTTGGAGCTTCTACTGCTTTTTGAGGGTCCATCCCAAACACAACTATGTTTAAAAAAAACTGAATCATCGCTTGGCTTTGTACATCACCACCTGGTGTTCCAAAACTCATCCATAACTTTCCATTCTTTAAAACCATACCTGGGTTAGGTGTAATTCGAGGCCGTTTGCCAGGGACAAGAGATGATGGATGATTTGGGTCCAAACGAAATTGAGTCATACGAATGCCAAGTGTAAGACCCGTTCCAGGAACCATTGGTGACTGAGGAAAATCACTTGGAGTTAAGGAAACTGCATTTCCAAATGAGTCAACGATACTGATATATGTAGTATCTTTCCCATATTTAATTTCACTTACAGAATGATTCTCTTCATTGTTAGATGGAATTGTTTTAGAGTTTGGTTTTTGTTTGGAATACAACCAAGGATTTCCAAATGGAGGAGTTTTACCAAATGCAGATTTTTGGAAAAGTAAACGTCGTATTTTTGCATACTGTTTTGATAACAAACCATCCAATGGAACATCAAAATACTTTGGATCCCCAAAATATGTTTCACGGTCGGCTATTGCAAGTTCAATGGCTTGTGAGACTGTGTGAATGTATTCAGGAGAATTATGACCCATTGATTTTAAATCGATACCATCTAACATTTGCAAAACCATAGGAACAACTGGACCTTGTGTCCAAGTTTGGTTTGCTAAAATTTGGTAATCACGGAACTCACCTACAACTGGTTTTTCCCATCCTCCAGAATAATTTGTGAGATCTTCTTTCGTAAACAGACCACCCTTTTCTTCGTGAAGTTTGACAATCACATCGGATATTGGACCTTTATAAAAATAATTTCTTACAGCTTCTAATGCTTGTTTTCTGGAATTTCCTTTTTTAAGTGCTAACTTCTCTTCATTTGCCATCAACTTCCATGTACTAGCTAAATCACTTCGTTTTGTTAGTTCACCTTCACGAATGGAATACCACCATTTTTTTTCTAAATACACTTCGGAATTATATGGCATTAAAATTGTGAAACCCAATCTTTTATACAAAGGTAAATCTAAATTCTTCACAAGGATTTTGTTTGCAGGGAAACCCTCTTCTGCCGTTTGGATTGCTGGTTCCACTAATTCAGAAAACGATTTGGTTCCATGATCCTGTAACAAACGTACAATGACATCCGGTGATGCAGGTAACAATTGCGACAAAATAGAATTTTTTGGCATCACCTCATAACCTTTCTCTTTAAACCACTGAATCGTTGCTTTTTTGGGAGCTGTTCCTGCTCCTATATAACTTTTTACTTGTCCCGATTTTTTATCGTAAACCAATGTTGGTGCAACTGATGGAAAACTAGCGGCTTCACCATTTGTTACATTTAACACTAGTAAGGCCGCAACAGCAGCATCCACTGCATTACCACCCTCTTCTAAAACTTTGATAGCCGCTTTTGTCGCTATCGGATTTCCAGTGGCAACCATATATTTTTTGCCAACACTCACATCTCTTGAACTACCTTGAGGATCCACATAATTGGAAACAATAGGTCTCCTGCTCCCTAAACATTGGAAGAAAATCAGTGAACAAATAATGAAAAAGTTGTGTTGGATCATTCGATTCATAGGTAACCTATAACTAGAAATTTCTAATTACTCTAAATGAAATTTATTTCATGTCGAATATTTTTTTGGGGCGCCATTTCCGGCTCTACGCTGCAATCTTTGTTTCACAAAGGATTTCCGCTGCGATCCGGGGCGCAAGTCTACCATTTAACTTTGATTTGCAAGCGAGAGGGATTTGGAGGACTTGGTTTCACTTTGCCACTTGGTGGAAAAGTGAAACGGGAGCGAACGCGGACTCCGGAAAAGCCCGGACCCACCGGGTCTCGCCAAACAAAAACAAACAAAAGCAATTTTTGTTTTGTATGATCCCATTCGATTTACATTCGGAAAAGGAATGAATTGAGTCTAAATCATAATATGAAATCGATCAATGCAGAAAAGCCCGTTGTTGTCACTGGAGGTTCAGGATACATTGCTTCCTGGATCGTTAAATATTTGTTAGAAGATGGAAAGAAAGTTAAAACTACAATTCGAAGTTTAAAAGATACTTCTAAAATTCAACATTTATTGGAATTAAAAGAAAAGTTCAAAGACAATCTAACCCTGACTGAAGCTGATTTAATGTTGGAAGGTAGTTTTGATAAAGCGATCGAAGGTGCAGAGTTGGTCATCCATACTGCATCACCTTTTTTTGTGGCAGGAGTCAAAGATGCAAAAAAACAATTAATTGACCCAGCCTTACAAGGGACAAGGAATGTTCTGGAATCATGTAATCGAATTCCATCTGTCAAACGAGTTGTTTTGACTTCGAGTGTTGCCGCCATTCATGGAGACAATATAGATTCTTTGTTAGTTCCTAACCAAACATTTACGGAAGATCATTGGAATACAACAAGTAGTTTGACTCACCAACCATATGCTTATTCCAAAACATTAGCTGAAAAAGAAGCATGGGAAATTCAAAAGAAACAATCTCGTTGGGATTTAGTAGTCATCAATCCTTCCTTTGTGATGGGCCCATCAGTTTCCAAACGTTTGGATGGAACTAGTGTTGAGTTTATGCGAAACATGTTAAAAGGAATTTTTCGTACGGGTGTTCCCGATACAAAAATGGGATTTGTGGATGTAAGAGATGTTGCAAAAGCTCATATCTTAGCAGGCTTTAATCCTAATGCGAAAGGAAGGCATATCACTTCTGCCGAAGTATTGCCTATGTTAGGTTTTGCAAAAATCATTAAGGAAAATTTTGGAAACAAATATTCTGTTCCAACTGGTACTCTTCCAAAAGCACTCGTTTATCTCATTGGTCCATTTTTTGGTTTATCTTGGGGTTATACCAAAAATAATATTGGGCAACCTTTAAACTTAAGTAATGAATATAGCAAATCGGATTTAGGACTCACCTATCGTTCGCTAAAAGATACAATTATTGACCATGTCAACCAAATGGAAACAGCTGGTTTGTTGTAACCTTTCAACGTGTAACATACTTGGTTGAGGATTGGTGAAACTGCGAAGTTTTCTTGAAAATTTTAGGTAAGTTTGAATTCCCAAGAGACAAGCGTTAGATTTTATGGTAGGAGTTCGGGCAGGAAATTTCACCCACAAGCCCACCTCCACCACCCAATTAGGGTGGGGGCCGGTAACGGACACATGAGACATAATATGCAATCGTTAGAAACCAATCCGTTTTTGTTACCTGACTACTTGCAGATGGGAAATCCCAGACAACAAGAATTGTGGGAAGATTTAGAGAAATGGAAAATTCTAAAAAACTTAATTGGTTTTAAACCTACTCTTGCTGGGACAATCCCCATCGGAATTGATACAAAGACCAGTGATGTTGATATTTTGGCGAAATTCAATGTTCCTTCTCATTTACAAAAAATCTGTTATGCAAAGTTTCGAAATTTGCCCAATTATTCCTTTTCCGAAAAAACAATCTCCCTTCGGGTAACACTGATTTGTCGATTCTCCACTCCTAAATTTAATTACGAAATATTTGCACAGTCAATTGAACCAACTGAACAGTATGCATGGATTCATATGATGGTAGAACAAAGATTTTTAAACCTTGCAAACCATTCTTTTCGCGAAAATATTCTTCACTTAAAAGAAAGTGGTAAAAAAACAGAACATGTTTTTTGTGAATTATTGGGTTTAAGTGGAGATCCTTTTAAAACATTACTCCAATGGAATCAGAAATCGGATGATGATTACAAAGAATTATTATCCAAACAAGGATATTTAAACTTCTAAACAATCCCAAATTGGCGAAAGGTCAAATTGATCCTAGGCCGTTTGATCTTGAGAGTTTTTGGTAAAGAATGAAGCCAATGGCCTTGGATTTCATCTTTCATTAGCAGTAAACTTCCTGGTTCCAATCTCAATTCCACAAGAGTATTTTTTTTCTTATGTTTGAATCTAAAAATACGCTCTATACCCAAACTCACAGAAGCAATCGTTGAATTTTGTTTGAGAGAAGTTTCATCATCACTATGCCACGCCATTCCCTCCGATCCATCATGGTATAAATTTAAGAGGCAAGAATTGAATGTTTCATTTGTTTTTGTTTCAACTTTCTCTTTTAAACTGAGAAGTTCTTTTGTCCAAGGGATGGCTGTTTTGGTTGTTCCCGAATACCGATACGAAAATCCATTTTCCGCATACCAAGCAACACTCCTTTTCGTGATGATGTGTTTGCCATACAAGATCGCTTCATCTTGTTTCCACTCGATCGAATTTTGAAAGGTCTCAAAAAATTTATGGCTCGTTTCTGAATCTAAAAAATCTGGGATGTACAACAAAGTTCCGTCAAAAGGCAGAAGATTGGTTGTTGGATTTTGTTGGAATAAATTCATATGCCTAAGGTTTTTTCAGAATATGGAAAATGAGTTTGCGATTGCCCTTGAACAACATACTAGAAATCACTTAAATTTCATCCCTTTTTGTCGAAAATTTTAGTTGGATTCCCTTCGATCCATTAGAATCTATACGATAGTATGACCCCTACGCGAACAATACAAGCTTTCATCGATGCCAAAAAAGAAAACACCACACCTTCCGCAGAGGTTTGGAATTCTTTAAAAGGATACCGCCAATGGAACGAACCAGAACTCATTGGTCTAAGGAATGCTTCCGGGTATTATCCTGATATTTACTTTGAAACTGGAATGGATGAAACCATTTCCAAACTACTCGCAAAATTTAAAGAGAAAGTGGTACCACACAAATTTTAATGAATCCCATCACCCCAAAAGTTTTATACCAAGAAGCAAATCCTTACGGTTCATTCACTGCCTTCCTAGAAGATGATGGAAGAACCATTTATTTATACTTACAATCACATAACAATCCAGAGTGGCCGATGAAAACACTTTGGGTTCGTAACTTAATCGATGCACCTGATGCGAGAAAAGAAGAAGATTTTGATTTGGGACTTGCTCCAGTCTTAACTCAATCAGAAATCACTGATCCAAAAGCGCAGTCTACTCTATCGGAAGACCAAATCCATTTTATTTGGTCAGAAGAAGGAGATGCAGTCGCCTTATTTGTTGATGAAGAATTACAAGCGTATCTTCCCTCTTGGTCTGGGATTAAAGGCATTCATGGTTATTCGAAGTTTGCGAAAGAAGAAGCACCCACTGCGTCTCCACTCGGTGATCCGAACAATGGTGTGATTGCAGAACGTGTAAAAGGGAATCGTAAATACTGGGAATCTGTTGCTGAGAAAGACCATTGGAAAAAAGCACAAAAACTAAGATTGGAGTTTTTAGAATCCAAACTTGGAAAACACGAGACCTATTGGTCTGCAGATGGAGGAAAGTATCCATCACTTGGAATTGCTTCCTTTTTACCGAAAGAATTTCCTGGGATTAAAATTTTTTCAACGATTGGGATGAGTGTACAAAACCAACCAAGTATTGAACTCTATCACAAAGACTATGAAAACTTTTCACGTATAGAACTTGTATTTGCCATCCAACTCTTAAAAGATTCTCCAGATAAATCAGAAACATGGATCCAACATGTTTTAGGTGAGATGGTGAAGTTTCCTTGGAATACAGGCATTTGGTTTGGTCACTCGCATACGATTCAAAATCCACGCAAAGATCCTGATCAATTGTATTTGGATTTCAATTGGTTTGTGTTTAGAAATATCACAGATGAACTCGACCAAGGTTCGAATGAAGTGTTGCCAAAACTGAACGGACTCATCACTGAGAATGGAAAACGTGCAAACTTTCTTTTTTTAACTCCAATATCAACTGAAGAACGAATTTGTTTTATGAGAGAAGGATCACAAAAGTTTTGGGAGACTTGGAAAAAAGAAGGTTATACTTTTTTTCATGATTCCGAAAGGCGAATGTTAGAATTCTAGTTCTAATTTTTAAAAAAAATCCGAATCAAACTCTAAAATCTGTCCGTTACTCAATATGATATGGCAGAGACGTATACAAAGTATTTCAATTTAGAGTTTGAACCCTTTTCTTTAGAAAGAATCCTCGAAGAAAGACAAGATTCCGCAGGATTTTTCCTCTCTACCGTATTCCAGAAACGGTTTTCAGAAGAAGTGAATCTAAAACGCCACGAAGACCAAAAATTATGGATCCAATCAAAGAATCTTCGTTACGTAGTTCTAGATGGAATCCAAAAAATTTCCGATGAAAATGGCAGATTAGAACCAACCAACATCCTCTACTTACTTGTTTTTTTTGATTTTAACTCCATCACAGAGTATGGATTCGAAGAAGTCTGCAATGTGCTCATCAAACGTTATGATTTGCCTTCTCTCATCCTTAAAATGCCTGACAATGACCATTTAGAAATATGGGGAAAGGATCATTCGAGAAAAAGTTATAAGAATGTGATCCATCCTAACATTGAATCACTGATGAAAGCACTCTTTGATTCGATCAATAAGAAGGATCATTTTCAATTCATTGGCATTGAAAGATCAAATTCGGAAAAAAAATCAGGATTTTTAATGACGAGAAGGGGTTTTACACGGGCAATTGCGTAAATTTTTCCCATTGATACCCTTATAAATGAAAAAACCCGCAGGTTTTGCGGGTTCACACAATCTTACTTCGATAGTTTCGAAGGAAGAATCGAATCTAAGTTATTTCTTAGATTTTTTCTTTGCAGCTTTTTTCTTAGCGGCTTTCTTTTTTGCGGCTTTCTTTTTAGCAACCATTGTGATCGTCCTTATCTTTTGATTTCAAAACACGGCTGTCCTTGGCAAACAGAGAGTGAATTGATACGACATAATTAAATCATATCATTTTAAATGTAAAGAAATTTTATTTTTTGCATGAATTTTTATTCAAAATAAAAAAACAGGCTAATACTCATTCTACGGAACATTGATAACAATCTTACCAATTGTTTGACCTGATTGCATTGTACGGAGTGCATCATGCAAAGAATCGAACGTAAACTCATGCCCAATCGTTTGTTTTGGTAAAGAATGCATCATTAAATCCGAAAAATGTTTTCGAAGATCATCAATTTCATTCCACAACCATATTAAATTGAATCCCATCACCGATTTATTGTCTGAAATCATTGATAATGGATCAATTTTTGGTCTTGTGAGGTATGAAGACACGATTGAAAACCAATTGATGAATGATTTTGAAGGTGTGAAGTTTGCACTTCCATACGTTACAAGTCTTCCCATTGGTGCTAAAAGATCATAACTGTCCTGAAAATAACGACCACCTAAACATTCTAAAACGATTTTTAATGGTGCTCCATCTAGAATTTTTTTCATTTCAACTTTAAAATTAGGAGATCGAACGAGAAATTTTTCATAACCAACCTCTTTTAGGATCGAAAACTTACGAGAATCACCTACAAGTCCAATCGCAATTGCTTTTTTTTTCTGAATGATATGACCTGCCATGATACCAACACCACCTGCAGCACTATGAACTAATACATGATCTCCTTCTTTTACTTGTGCGAGTGGAACAAGTGCATAGTATGCAGTGAGTGCTTGCACTGCAAATGATGCTCCATCTTGCATACTCCAATCCTTTGGAAGTGCAAAAATTGTTTTTTCTGAAATGTTGAGATGAGTTGTATATGCACCAAAGCGAGTCACACCAAAAACAAGGTCGCCAACCTCAAAATCCTTAACATTTGGGCCTATTTTGATGATTTTTCCTGAAAATTCTAATCCTGGAACAAAACTTTCTTTTGGAGTTGCTGAGTACAAACCATAAACAGAAAAAACATCCGCAAAGTTTAGTCCAATCGCTTTCACTTCGATTGTGACTTCATCTCCTTCAGGAGGAGGTAAGAGTTCTTTTTTTCTTTGTAAGTTGCGGATGGATCCAGTTTTTTCGATGCGGTAGGCTTCTCTATGCATAATGAGTTAAAAAAAATTCAATTCCAGTACCATGAAACCATTTTTCTATGGTATAAGAGTCTACATAAGAGAATACCGTGGAACTAAAACAAACACCCTTACACTCAATTCATAAAGAAATGGGAGCCAAGATGGTTCCTTTTGGCGGATGGGATATGCCTGTTCAGTATACAGGGATCATCCAAGAACATCTAACAACTAGATCGAACGCAGGTCTCTTTGATGTGTCCCATATGGGTGAAATTTTTGTCACCGGAGATGCCAAAGATGTTTTGGAATTTTTAGAATCTGTCACATGTAATCTCATTTCTTCCATGAAAGATGGCCAAGTGCAATACAATGCAGTTGTGAATGAGAATGGTGGGCTAGTTGATGATATCACTGTTTATAAATTCAATGATTCAAAATATATGATTTGTTCCAATGCATCCAATTATGAAGCCGTTACCAAACATTTACTTAAATATGTAAAAGGAAACGTAACTGTAGTTGATGATAGTAAAAATTGGCACCAAATTGCCTTACAAGGCCCAAAAGCAGATGAAATTTTTGCAAACTACTTAGGAAAAGATTTATCTTCCATCCTTTATTATCATTTTACAGAAATGAATTGGAAAGGAGAGACAATCATCGTGTCTCGCACCGGTTATACGGGAGAAGATGGATTTGAAATTTATACATCTAACCAATTGGGTGTCAGTCTTTGGAAAGAATTATTAGATGCTGGAAAAAACTTGGGACTTGTTCCCGTTGGTCTTGGTGCACGTGATACACTTCGTTTAGAAGCCAAGTATCCTTTGTATGGACATGAATTGAACGCAGAGTGGACACCAGTAGAATCTGGAATCAATTTCATCGTAAAAGAAAAATCTAAACCTTACCTTGGGTATGAACGGATCATCGCAGATAAAAAAAATGGCCCAAAAGCAAAAGTTGTGGGGATCCGATTGATGGAACCAGGAGTTTTACGCGAAAATTTTCCCATTTTTTCCGCGGAAGGGAAAGAAATTGGCAAATCAACCTCAGGAACCCACTCCCCAAGCCGGAAGGAATCCCTAGGACTTGCTTATCTTCAGACCGAATTCACAAAAAACCAAACGGAAGTATTTGTGGAGATTCGTGGGCAGAAGAAATTGGCTAAAGTAGAGACTGGTGCCTTCATCCAAGGCAGTGTCCGAAACAATCGCTAAACCAAAGATGTAAGGAAAAAAACCATGGCAGACACACAAGCAAAAGACGGTTATTATTATACAGAAAAACATGAATGGGTGAAGGTAGAGGGTGATGTAGCTCTTGTTGGAATCACTGACTTCGCACAAAATGCATTAGGTGACATTGTTTTCATCGACCTTCCAAAACCTGGAAAACAAATCAAAGCAAAAGATAGTTTAGGAACGATCGAGTCTGTAAAAGCAGCAGAAGATTTATATTCCCCTATCTCTGGTGAGGTGGTGGAAACCAACGCGTCTCTTGGTTCCAATCCACAATCTGTGAATGCTGAACCTTTTGATACTTGGATGGTAAAATTAAAAAACATCCAAACATCGGAGCTAGGAGGCCTACTCTCCGCCGCTCAATACAAAGAATACGTTTCCAAATTGGATTAATAGGAGTTATTTTCAAGTGAGTTCCGTAAAACCTTCATCGCCCATCCATTCCCCTTACGAAGAAACATTAGAACCAAGTGACACATTCTTACGACGTCATGTTGGTGTGACAGAAGAAACTGTTTCTGAAATGCTTTCTATCATTGGTTATAAGGAATTGGATGATCTGATTAGTGATGCCGTACCCGAAAACATTCGGTTACGTAAAGAACTCGATTTACCAAAACCAATTGGAGAATATGCTCTCCAAAAAGATTTAAAGAAGATTGTTTCCAAAAACAAAATCTACAGATCCTATTTGGGACTTGGATACTATTCTTGTATCACTCCACCAGTGATCCAAAGAAACATTTTAGAAAATCCAGGTTGGTACACTGCGTACACTCCGTACCAAGCAGAGATTGCGCAAGGAAGGATGGAAGCACTCATCAACTTCCAAACGATGATCACAGATCTAACAGGGATGGAAATTGCCAATGCATCTCTCCTTGATGAGGGAACAGCTGCGGCAGAAGCAATGAATATGTTGTATTCTTTAAAAGAAGACAACCAAGGAAAATCTTTCTTTGTTTCGCAATCGGTTCACCCACAAACCTTAGATGTGATCCGCACTCGTGCCATTCCACTTGGAATCAACATTGTTGTGGGCTCGTTTAAGAAAATGGTTCCTTCCAATGATTTTTTTGGAGCGATTGTCCAATACCCATCTACTGATGGAACCATTTATGATTTTAGCGAATTCATTGAAAGCCTACACAAAGTAGGTGCCAAAACAGTTGTGGCGGCTGATCTACTCGCACTCACCATTTTAAAATCACCAGGCGAAATGAATGCAGACGTGGTTGTCGGAACTACGCAACGTTTTGGATTGCCACTTGGTTTTGGTGGTCCTCATGCTGGTTACTTTGCAACGAAAGAAGAATACAAACGAAATATGCCAGGACGCCTCATTGGTGTTTCCAAAGATTCACAAGGGAAACCAGGTTACCGACTTAGTTTACAAACACGGGAACAACACATTCGCCGAGACAAAGCGACATCTAACATTTGTACAGCGCAAGTTTTACTAGCGGTTTTATCATCGATGTATGCAGTGTATCATGGTCCAAAAGGACTCAAACAAATTGCATCTCGTGTTCATAGAATGACAACCATTCTTGCTACTGGACTTGAAAAGTTAGGATACAAAATCATCTCACAGCCTTACTTTGATACCATTCGAGTAGAACTTTCTAAAATCTCATCAGCAGAAATTATCCACTATGCAGAAGAAAGAGAAATCAACATTCGACAAGTTTCTGGTCACGTCGTTAGCATTTCTTTAGATGAAACAACAAACATAAAAGACATCAAAGATTTACTTGAAGTCTTTAACGAAAACAAAGCCCTTCATTTTCCATTAGAAGACTTAACGACAAAAGAAGAATGGAAAATTCCTGAACTACTGGAAAGAAAATCGTCTTACTTAACTCATCCAGTTTTTAATAGTTACCATACGGAAACAGAGATGTTACGTTACATCCGTAGATTGGAAGCAAAGGATTTATCCTTAACCACTTCAATGATTGCACTTGGTTCTTGCACAATGAAACTGAATGCATCAACAGAGATGTATCCAGTCACTTGGCCAGAACTATCGAACATCCATCCCTTTGTTCCCGAAAACCAAACAGAAGGATACCGAACTCTTTTTAGCCAATTGGAAAAATGGTTATGTGAAATCACAGGATTTGCGGAAGTATCACTCCAACCAAACGCTGGATCCCAAGGAGAATACGCTGGTTTACTTGCCATTCGTAACTTCCACCAAAGCCGCAATGACATGCACAGAGATATCTGTCTTATCCCAATTTCTGCTCACGGTACAAATCCTGCCTCTGCAGTAATGGCAGGATTCAAAGTGGTACCTGTGAATTGTGATCTCAATGGGAACATTGATGTAGAAGACCTAAAGAAAAAAGCAATTGAATACAAAGACAAGTTAGGTGCCCTAATGGTAACCTATCCGTCTACACATGGTGTATTCGAAGCTTCCATCAAAGAAATTTGCCAAACCATCCACGACAATGGTGGGCAAGTTTATATGGATGGTGCCAATATGAACGCACAGGTAGGATTAACACGACCTGGTGATATTGGTGCCGATGTATGCCATTTGAACTTACATAAGACATTTTGTATCCCACATGGTGGTGGTGGTCCTGGAGTTGGTCCGATTGGTGTTGCTGAACACTTAGCTCCTTTTTTACCAGGGCATAGTCTTGTCGAAAATGGATCGAATAACAGCCAGTGGGCGGTGTCTGCAGCTCCATGGGGATCTGCTTCTATCATCGTGATCTCATGGGCGTACATTGCGATGTTAGGTTTTGAAGGTCTACGATTTGCGACAAAAATTGCCATCCTCAATGCCAACTACATCGCCAAAAAATTAGAATCTGCATTCCCAGTATTGTACCGAGGAAACAAAGGTCTTGTGGCACATGAGTGTATTTTGGATATGCGCGGATTCAAAAAAACGAGTGGAATCGAAGTGGAAGATATCGCCAAACGATTGATCGACTATGGATTTCACTCTCCTACCATGTCATTCCCTGTTCCAGGAACTCTCATGGTAGAACCAACTGAGTCAGAATCTAAAGAAGAGTTGGACCGATTCATTGATTCCATGTTATCAATTGCAAAGGAAATCAAAGATATCGAGTCTGGTGTTTTATCCAAAGAAGATAACCCTCTCAAAAACTCTCCTCACACTGCTGACATGGTGATTAGCGATGCTTGGAATCATGCCTATCCAAGGGAACGGGCAGCGTATCCTCTTCCTTGGCTTCGTACACGGAAATTTTGGCCGAGTGTAGGACGTGTGGACAATGTATACGGTGATCGAAACTTAGTTTGTTCCTGCATACCGATGGAAAATTACGTCGTTTCCTAAGGACTAAATTATTTATGTTTTACGAAAAACATATCTTTGTTTGTGAAAACCAGAGGGCACCCGGCGAACGGGTGTCATGTGGAAACCAAGGTTCCATTGAACTTCTCAAATTATTAAAACAAAAGGCAGCCAAAGCTGGAATTCAATATAAGTTTCGTGTACAAAAATCGGGATGTCTCGATCGTTGTGAACTAGGTCCGATCCAAGTCTCATACCCTGAAGGCAAGTGGTTTAACATGAAATCAGAAGCCGATGTAGAAACCATCTTAGAATACTACTTAAAGACAGACCAACCAGACAAATACAACCATCTCGTTGTCGCAGACAATACCCCCATCTAAAAACGAACACAACGAACTCCTAACATGAACATTTGTTAGTTATTTTTTTTGGCGATATGTAGAAAACTGGCATCAAAAAGGTTTTGATGGTAGGTTGGCGTCAATGGGTGGCGGGTGGATAACCCCACCCATTGATCAGGGCGGGGAGACCAGATTCACAACTTCCCCCCAAAATCCCACTTGACCAATTCCCCCACTACGATCCAATTCCTCCACTTATGAAAAAAATTTCTCGAATACTCCTTATCTTTTTCGTAACGGTGATCCTAGTCCTTTCCGTTTTTGTTACTGCTGTTTATCTCATCAGCTACAACCGAATGGGAAAAACATACTCCGTAAAACCTACTCCTGTTCCTAAATTTGTTTCCAACCTAGACATTCTAGAAGGCAAACGCCTTTACCAGTCTAGAGGTTGTGGTGATTGCCATGACGTCAATGGTAGTGGAAAAACTTTTATCGATGACCCCGCAATTGGAACAATTTCAGGTGCAAACCTAACAGCTGGTAAAGGCGGAATTTTAAACGATCGAACAGATGAAGAATTGGCTGTCGCCATTCGCCATGGTGTTGGAAAAAATGGACGTGCACTAATCTTCATGCCATCCACTGATTTTCATGGAATGACAAATGAAGATGTTGGGAAATTAATTTCTTATCTTCGATCTTCCGCTCCAGTGGACAAAGAACAAGGAGAGATCAAACCAGGACCACTTGGCAGATTTTTATTTGTCATCGGAGAAATTCCCGTATTAGTCTCAGCAGAACAAATCAATCATGAAACAAATCATCTTGAAAATTTAAAACCTACAGTATCGCTAGAATATGGTAAGTATGTTGCTGCTACTTGCACTGGATGCCATGGAATGAAGTTAGTCGGTGGTCCAATCCAAGGAGCTCCTCCTGAATGGCCACCAGCACAAAACATTACGAAAGCAGGACTTTCTCATTATACAGAGGTTAGTTTTATTGAATCCATCCGAACAGGAAAACGTCCAGATGGATCAGAGATCAAGTTTCCAATGCCTTGGCAAAGTTTAGCCAAATTAACAGATACAGAGCTAAAAGCACTTTGGCTGTATTTGCAAAGCATTTAAAAACAAAATTCACAATTCCCTTTTCTGAAGGGAATTGACTCGATTAATTTTCTTTTTCGAAACTCAGTTCCATTCCATTTTCAATTTCTTTAATGGATTGGAACTGAACTAACGAATTGCCTTCCAATACATTGGAAAGTTCTAAACTAAATCCTTTTGTTTTGATCATTTTACTCCCAGGCGTCCAAGATCCAGAAAATTGTTTGATTTCCCTATCATTTAACTTTAATTTTGCGACAAAATCTTGTCCGTTACCTGTGATTTCCATCTGTAAGTTTTGTGGACCTAATTTTGGATTCCAATACATAGAAGTCCATTTTCCCGTAAATTGATTTGGCAATTCTTCAAGAGACATTGTCCTCTTTTTTACAACGGATTTTGGTTCATTCCAAAAAACCGAAACAAAATTAGAATCTTTGGATTCAGCACCAAACTCTGATTTGGAACGTACAGTGTATAAAAAAAGTTCTCCGGATTTTCCAGGAAACATTTCTGAAAAACTTGTCTTTTTTGAATCCACACTTGATACAAATTCCAATTTGCCGGGTTTACCATTTTGAATTGGTTTTCGATAGATATAATATTCGAAACTATCCTTAACAGAATCCCATTTCAAACTTACCATTTTATCTTTTCCAACTGGGTTTGTAATCAATTGTTTTGGAGCGGGAAGTGTCACACCACCTGCACGTTTTGTTAAACCAGGATCCGTTTTTCCAAAGGCAACTTCACTAGGCTCCGCATAACCTAAGTCATTTGCGGAAATCACTGTATATAGAAATGTTTTTCCGTTTTGAATGGATGTATCTGAATCTGTATAAGAAGTTCCAGATACTTCGAATTGGCCTGAAGGTTCTGCATTCTCATCAAATCGGAATAAAAAATAATTTTTTGCACCAGGAGCAGCTTTCCAATTCAACTGAATTTTATTTGCATAATCTCCGTTTGATGCAGATAACTTACTTACTTGGTTTGGTAATAAAGACTGGTTTGCTACTTCAACAGCAATGGAATCACTCCAATCTGATGATTGTTTGGAGCTGATGACAGCATTGACACGGTAATAATTCACTTCTCCTGATTTCGGAGAGTTATCCACATAATCTGGTGATTTACTTGTCCCAATGGTTTTCCATTTAAATGTCGAATCTGATTTAGCAATTGTATAGTTCGTAACACCATCAATTTCAGACCAAGCCAATTGGACACTTGTTGAGTTTCCATTCGAAAAAACAACTCCACTAAGTCCAACAACTTGTGTCAAATTTCCATCTTGTGATGGTTCCGACGATGTAAATCCTTCTACTTCTAATGATGCAACTGAAACATCTTCAGCTCCAATAGCTAAAATTCGATACGCATAAGTAGAGTTTGGTGAAACGGATACGTCGATAAAACTTGGTTTGTCTGAATATGCTAAGTCATAAAAATCAGATTCTTCCTTTCTTTGAATTAAGTAAGCAACTGCAGATTCTTGGTGTTTCCAAGTCAGGAGAATTTTATTATCAAAGTCACCTTTAGAAACTTTAATTTCAGTCGGAGCTAAAATAGGTTTTTTGGCGGGATTGACACTTACAATTGGTGTAGGTGTATTCTGTGGTGTTGGTTCATCTATAATCGCATATGTTTCTTGCCCAACTTTGGCTAACATCGAATAAGATACCCATCCAAATCCATTATCACCCCAGTTTGTTCCCCATGAGTTTTGTAATTTAAATGCACCTTTTTTACCCGATTTCGATTTTTTATTATCATCATATCCAACAATTGTCATGGCATGGCCACCATAACTTTGGCCACTATTCACATCATAAACAGTTGCGCCCTTTAATTTATAAAATGCATCATCGATGATCATACCAACCATCACAACATTCTTACCAGCTAATACGCGCTTGATTTCATCTGGGTTTTTGAAATTCAATCGAGAGAAAGATTTTATTTTATATTTAAGCGCTTCTTGTTTAGATTCTTGTGTTGGTTGTGACAAATAATCTTTGTCTGTGTAAGGCATGCTACTCCATGGTGCAACACCATTGGATTTTAAAAATTCCATCGTTTTGTAATAGTACAATCCTTTGTCTTCTCCCCCATTTTGTTGGTTATAAATAAATGCGGGAGAAAACACAAAGTTTCCTTTCCCACCTGCAAACGGTGGATCATATTCAGTGCTTTGGCCTTTATTTTTTAAAAGATATGATTTGATCGCATAACCAGTAGCCCATGCAACACAACTGTTTTGTCTTCCCTGGTTTCCGACAGGAGGCATTTGGGATGACAAGTCAATTGAACTTGGTAAGTCTTCAAACGAATTAAAATCACGTTTGAGGGGAATTGTATCTTGGACTTCTTTTGGGCTAGGGATGTATCCACAAGAAAAGGTTCCAGGTTTACAACCAGGGGAACGGACACTACTTGGGTCAAACTCTTCCGCAAAAGTTGTATGGAATGAGAATAATACAACTCCGAGTATTAATGATTTTATTTTCAGATTCATGGTTTCATCCTTTCTATATACTTTATAATGTTCTTTTTTTGTTTCCATTCCGGTTGCTGAATTTCTTCTAATCGATAGTAAAACTTTGATTTGGTGGACCCAAGTTGAAATTCTACAAAATTATAGCTGATACCTGTGATTTGTTCTTCTGGAATTTCTTCATAAGGGAATTGTGAGATTCCCATTTCCAAAAAACGATTCATCCATTTCTCATATTGGATAGATGGTATTTCTTTCGTTTCTTCTAATTGCAGATTTCCATTCTTCACGATTTTTCGAGTTAAGTGAATTGTTTTAGAGTCTGTCCACAGGTGGAATTGTTTTGCATACCGATATTCGGGTGCAACAGCTCCAGAACTTTCTTCCCAAACCAAATCCATCGGTTTCCAATTTCCCTTATGGTTTTTCAAATTTGTATGAAGTGAATGAATCTGATTAGATCCGTTTTTCTGTTTCAGATTTAGATTTTGTTTTATCCTTACAGTTCGTTTTCCTTTTTTAGAAGGCCGAGAGGAAGATAAATTCGAATTGGTTTTCGTATTCACTTTTTTATGTTTCAGTTTTGTTGATTGAGCAGTCGGATTCGAATTTTCATCCGTAGATTCAATTTGATTTTTTGTCTCCACTGGATTTGGATTCGCCATGATTTCTCCTCCTACAATTGACCAGAAGGCCAAGGATAGAAATATCTTTACCAGAAACACCAAAGTGGATAGATTCCATCTTGTTTCCGAAAGAAAACAAGACATTTTTTTTAATGGAAACGCTGTTCGAAAAATGGAAGAAATGTTCCAGTTCTAAAATTGTAAAACTGAATTAACTATTTCCAATCTCTGATTTAAGCCATTTTTTCTCGCCAATAGATTTTTTCATATTTTCAATTAGAGCAACAGAAATGTTTGTATTGAGTTTTACCATATCTGGGTCTTGTGCAACAAGGATCATCTCATCAATCAAATAATCAATTAGGTTCTCTATGGATTTTCGACCTGATGGATCAGTTGCCATTGCAACTGTAGCTTGTGAAATCGCAGAATAAATGGTCAAACTAATTTGTTTGGTTAGGTTTGCTTGCATTTCTTTTGGAAGTAAAGAAATGGGTTTCATATTGGCTGATACTCTTTCTGATATTTCCGTTACTAAATTCTGAACCAACGCTTGTAAATTTGGATTCTGTGCTGATTGTGCTATATTTTTTAATGCTACTTTTTTTAACTCTGTTCGGTTTTGGTCGATGGCATTTACCAATTGATCAAGAGAATTTCCTGAGCGAACTTCGTTTTGTGTTTCTGTTAAAATTTGAATGGTAACAATATCGGAAATCTCTTCTTTAATGATATTTGAATAATAACGTAATGTTTTACTAATCAAATCATTTCCTAATATTTTGGTGAATTGATTGGTTTGTAACATTAAATAGATTTTATAGACACGAACCAAACGGAAAAAACGAAATTCTACAATTGGAATGAGTCCCAAAACGTCATACCAATGGTAAATAGGATATAAAAACCAAGCAATGTATGTTTTGTTTTTGATGGCTAACAACCAACTGAGTATAAACTCTGCTAAAAAGAAAAATAAAAATGGAGCATCTAACAGTAAATAGTTATTAACAGGCGTTCCATCAGAAGAAATTGCTCGGTAATAATTTAAGGCAAAGTATTCTTGAAAGTTTACATTAAAAAACTCAATTTTTTGTTCCAATGATCGATTTTGGTCTCTCCAAAACCATGCAAAAGCAACAACCGTGGATGGAATTCGATCCCGATTTAAAATTGGGTCTAATTCTTGTCTTAGTTTTAAATCTCGTGCTTTTGTTTTATGTGGTTGGTATTCATTTTTGATCTTTGTTTGGATATCCAATAAAAATTGTGTTTGGCCAGACATAGCAAATGGATTGTTTTCCACAATCTCTAACATTCGTTTGTCCATTTTTTGGATAATAGACAAAATCTCTTTTGATTCATTTGTCTCAATACTTAACCGATTGATAAAAGCATATTTTTCAGAAAGTTCACTTAAAGTTGTGATTTCGTCTGTCTCTTCCATAACACTAAAGAAGTCATTCAATTGGAAAAGTATCTCCTCTACTCTCTTTCGTCGTAATTGAATGTCTTCGATTTGGATTGCCGCTTCAAATCCAACATAAAGAGAATCAAATTTCTCATTAGCAACTTGTGTTTTAAGAGTTGTTAAGACTTTATAAATTTCTTCTCGTGTGTTTTTTCTTTGGTTTTCTCGAAACTCATCATCTCGCAATTGAGTTAGGTATTTTAGATCATCCACCAAATCAGTGTAAGCTGTTGTGGTTCGATGTGGTTCTATCCCTAAAATGGGTTTGTCATACATGGAAAGGATTTCTGGGAATTTATGAAAATAAAATGGCCTTAAGCTCAGATAACTCAAATCAAATATGATAAGAGCCAAATTTCCCAGGACAACAAACACCATTGTGATGTCCCATAAGAGAGGAATTCCCAATTTGTGTTTTTTAATCAAATCCCAGGAAATCATAACATTACCAAGGGTAGATTTTTTCTACCCCATCCTTTTACATATTGCGGCGGTACTGACCTCCCACTTCATACAACGCATGTGAGATCTGCCCTAAAGACGCCACTTTCACTGTTTCTAGTAACTCTTGAAAGATATTTTCTTTGGCACGAGCTACTTGTTTTAATTTTGTGATCGCGGATTCCGTTTTGCCAACATTTGCTTTTTGAAATGCCTTCAAATTGCCAATTTGTTGTTGTTTCTCCTCATCTGTCGAACGGATCACTTCCCCAGGAATCACTGTTGGGGAACCATTTCGATTGAGGAAAGTATTCACTCCGATAATTGGATATTCACCAGTGTGTTTTAAAGTTTCATAGTGGAGGGACTCTTCTTGGATTTTATTCCTTTGGTACATTCTTTCCATTGCACCGAGCACTCCCCCACGTTCTGTCAATCGATTGAATTCGGTGAGAATTGCCTCTTCTACCAAGTTGGTAAGTTCTTCAATGATGAAAGCACCTTGTAATGGATTTTCATTTTTAGCAAGACCTAACTCACGATTGATGATCAGTTGGATGGCAACTGCTCGTCGTACCGATTCTTCCGTAGGAGTTGTAATTGCCTCATCATAAGCATTGGTATGGAGAGAATTACAATTATCATAAATAGCATATAATGCTTGCAATGTGGTTCTAATGTCATTAAAGTCAATCTCTTGAGAGTGTAAAGACCTACCTGATGTTTGGATGTGATACTTTAACATCTGTGAACGTTCATTGGCTCTGTATTTGAACTTCATAGCTTTCGCCCAAATCCGTCTTGCCACACGTCCAATCACTGAATACTCAGGATCAATTCCATTGGAAAAAAAGAAGGACAAGTTCGGAGCAAAGTCATTGATGTCCATCCCACGGCTAAGATAATATTCCACATAAGTAAATCCATTTGCTAAAGTAAATGCAACCTGTGTGATAGGATTGGCACCTGCTTCTGCTATGTGGTAACCACTGATGGAAACGGAATAAAAATTTCGAACTTGGTTTTGTATAAAATGGTATTGGATATCTCCCATCATCTTTAACGCAAATTCTGTCGAAAAGATACAAGTATTTTGGGCTTGGTCTTCCTTGAGGATATCTGCTTGGACAGTTCCTCTTACTTGGGAAAGGGCATCTTTTTTTAATTTCTCATATGTATCTTTTGGAAGGACTTCATCTCCCGTAACTCCAAGTAAGAGTAATCCCAAACCATTATTTGTTTCTGGTAAGTTTCCATCAAACTTGGGAACCGGTAATCCTTTTGAATCAAATATGGATTTGATTTTGGATTTAACCTCTTCTGTTTTTCCTTCCGCACGAATGTACTTTTCACATGCCTGGTCAATGGCTGCATTGAGAAAAAAAGCAAGGACCATTGGTGCAGGTCCGTTGATTGTCATGGACACAGATGTAGAAGGATCACAAAGATCAAATCCTGAATAAAGTTTTTTTGCATCGTCTAACGTAGCGACATTAACACCAGAGTTTCCAATTTTTCCATAAATATCAGGTCGAATGTCTGGATCCTCTCCATACAATGTCACCGAATCAAATGCAGTTGACAGACGTTTGGCGGGCATACCAGAGCTCAAATAATGGAACCTTCGATTGGTTCGTTCTGGTCCACCTTCGCCTGCAAACATACGCGTTGGATCTTCTCCACTTCGTTTGTATGGATACACTCCTGCCGTATATGGGAAAAATCCTGGAAAGTTTTCTTGGTAAGACCATTCTAAAATATCACCCCAATCCACAAATCTTGGAGTGGCAATTTTTGGAATTTTCAAATGGCTCAATGATACAGTATAATTATCAACTTTGATTTCTTTGCCACGGACAAAGTATGAATATTGTTCCTTACGAAAGGATTCAATTTTTTCTGACCAAGTTTCTATGATATTCCTCGAATCCACAGATAAGGAATTCCAAGTTGTTTGGTATTCAGATTCCAAATCTACAACTGATTTTCCTTTTTTGGAAAGTAATGTTATGGCACCTTTCAGTTGGTAGGCGGAACGTGCAAGGTCAGATTCTTTTTTGATCCATTCCGCATTTCGATCAATTTCTTCTTTGATTTCTGTTAAGTAACGAACACGGTCAGGAGGTAAAACAACAGATGCTTCTCTTCCAACTTGGTTTTTTTGGTATTTTGATTTCCAATCTAATTTTGATTTTTGAATGACTACCCCCATCAAATGGGCATACAATTCATCCGTACCAGCATCTTGGAATTGCGATGCAATCGTTCCAAACACTGGCATACTATCAACGGAATCATTGAATAAATTGCGGGAACGTTGGTATTGTTTTTTTACATCTCGTAATGCATCAAGTGCACCACGTTTGTCAAATTTATTGATCGCAATCACATCTGCATAATCGATCATATCAATTTTTTCCAATTGAGTGGCAGCCCCATATTCTGGTGTCATCACATACAAAGAAACATCTGCCACTTCTGTGATTTCAGAATCACTTTGCCCAATTCCTGCTGTTTCCACAATGATGAGATCATAACCAGCAGTCTTAAGAATCTGAATAGCCCCTTTGACACTACGGTTTAGGGCAATGTTTGCTTCTCTAGTGGCAAACGAACGCATGTAAACCCTTTCATTAAATATGGAATTCATACGAATACGATCACCAAGTAGCGCACCACCTGTTTTTCGTTTGGAAGGGTCTACCGATAAAATTGCAATGGTTTGGTTTGGAAAATCATCCAGATAACGACGAACGAGTTCATCCGTTAGTGATGATTTTCCAGCTCCACCTGTTCCAGTAATCCCAAGGACAGGAATTGTTTTTTTGGCAGGTGGAAATTCCAAATTGATTGAATACTTAGTTTTTTCTTGTAAAAGAGAAAATTCCATCTGTGTGATGGCTTGCCCTAATGCTAAATAGTTTTTCTTTTGAATGTGTGACGCCAAATCACCGTTAAATGATAGCGGTGTTGGGAAATCAGATTGTTTGACCACATCATTGATCATACCTTGAAGTCCAAGGGTACGACCTTCATCAGGTGAATAAATATGTGCAACGCCGTATTGATGTAAAACCTGAATTTCAGAAGGTAAAATGGTTCCACCACCACCACCAAACACCCGAATGTGGCTAGCCCCTTCTTTTTTTAACAAATCAATCATGTATTGGAAGTATTCTACATGGCCACCTTGGTAACTGGTGATCGCAATTCCTTGGACATCTTCTTGGATGGCACATTGGACAATTTCTTGGACACTGCGGTTGTGTCCTAAGTGGATCACTTCGACTCCACTTTGTTGTAGGATCCTACGCATGATATTAATGGAAGCATCGTGTCCGTCAAAAAGAGAAGCCGCCGTCACAAAGCGGATTTTGTTTTGAGGGGAGTATGTTAAAATTTCGGTGCTCATAGAGAACAACGTTCTATGAGCATAGTCCTGGATTCAATTGGAAAATGTGACGAGAATGACATAACTACTCAGATCATGCCATATTTTCGTTAAAAGTCGAGACTAAAGGATGGATTCTGCCTGTTTCATCAAATCTCTCACCTTGTTTTCCAAGATTTCGGTGAGTTCCTTGGCGGCTTTTTTCTCAGGGCCAGTCGGAAATTCTGAAGGTAGAATGGGTTTTCCAATCTGGTACCGAATTTTCGTTTTGAACGCATCCCCAGTGAGAAATGCTTTGGGTTTGGACATATTGGTAGCACCCACAATCCCAGATGGTATGATGGGAACACCCGCACGGATCGCAAGTTTTGCTGCCATCGCCCGAAAGGATTGTAATTCTCCTGTTTCGGAACGTGAACCTTCTGGGTAGATGGAAAGAAGTTCGCCTTCTTTCATCAGATCCACCATGTAATTCTCTAGTTTTTCATAGTATTCCATCGCTGCACGTTTGTCCATTTCTGATTCTTTCGCGGCATTGCGAATGATGGGCATACTACCCCAATTGATGAGATTTTTTTTCACCACACTTCCTAGTGAGTTCAATAAAACTTCAATCACTGGTTTTGTGAGACTGAGAGGTGGGTAATGAAAAGGAGAGTTTTTATGGTTGATAATGGCCATAATCTCTTCTTGGGGATGGAAAAGTTCATATTTTCCCAAATAAACAATCTTACGATCAGCGAAGGCACCTTGGACTGGAATGTCCAAATAATCGGTATGATTGGAGATGATAAGTGCCCCACCTGATTCAGGGATATTCTCGGAACCAGCTACTTTTACGTCATAAATGAGCTCTAAGAGGTTACGGAGGATGGTTTTTGGCACCTCACGAGGAATCACAAACAAACTTTCTAAAATATCAGCGGGATTTGGGTTAGGTTCCATAGAAACATCACATATTTCAAAATAAAACTTTATGAAATCAAGTTCGATTTTCATCTTAGATGGAAAATCCTATGAAAGAACTCTTTTTAGCCGAAACATCCCCATGGTTCTCACCAGGTCCTCTTGATGCCTTACACATCTTGGACCCATCCCTAGGAGGAATCTTTTTTGCGATTTCTACCATCTGCCATTATTTGGGTGGAAGTAGTTTTTTCCTTGGTCTTATCTCTTTTGTTTATCTTTATTACCGACCAAAACTTGCTTTTGAACTTTCTTTGGGATTACTCACCTCAGGGATTGCCGTTTCACTGTTTAAATTTTATTTTGAAAGCCCAAGACCATTCCCATATCCTGAAACATTTGATGAAAAAGCGTTTGGGTTACCATCTGGCCATGTATATTCAGCGATTGTCGTATGGGGTCTGTTAGCGTATCGTATTCCCAAATTATGGTTTCGAATTTTATCCATACTCATCATATTGTTTATGCCATTTTCCAGAATGTATCTAAAAGTACATTATTTAGGGGACGTGACATTAGGATTTGGATTGGGTGTTCTACACTTAATCATTGTTTTGTTATTATTAAATAAATATTACACAAACAAAGCAGAAACGTTTCTTTTTACAAACCAATATAGAACATTGGGTTTATTGGGAATTGTACTTACTTTGCTACCGATAACTCTCGATTCTCCTTTCTTAACAGAGGAACACCACCATAGTTTATCTGGAGTTTTGATGGCAAGTGGTGCACTCGGAGGGTTTTGGCTTGGAATCTTATTTTACCCAAGATTTAGCAAAAAAGAATTTTTGAATTGGAGTATGCCTAAACCCAATTTTCAAATTGATTCGGAAGATTTCTCGGTTTTTTGGAAAACTTTTTTTGTAAGACTTTCCATCTTGGTCATTGTGATGGCATTGTTTTATGTAATCCCAGGAATTTTGATTAAAAAAACAGTTTGGAAAGATGATTTGTTTCTACGATACATTCGATATTTAGTGGTTAGTTTTGCATTAGTATGCATTGTTCCACTTATTTTACAAAAGATCCAAAAAGGAAAGTTTTTGCAAAACTAGTACATGCAAAAAATTAAAAAAATCTTCCAACTTCTCAAAGTCGAATTGATGAAAGAAGGAGTTTTAAAAAACTCTTTCTTTGTTAGTAGTTCCAAGGCAATTTCGGCAGTCACCAATCTTGTATTTATGATTTATTCCGTCAATTTGCTAAGCAAAGCGGAAAATGGAAAACTACAATACTTTTTAGGATTCCTTCCTGTAGTCCTTGCGATTGCAGAGTTTGGATTGCCCAATGCACTCATCAAATACATCTCACCCATAGCCGAAAAAAAAGAAAATCCCGGAGCCATTTTAAATGCATCTCTTAGGATTAAATTTTATTCTTTTTTATTCTTATCAGTCATTACGATCATTGCCTATTTTACCAGTAACGAAAACTATTTAGTCCTCTTACTTTTGTTATTTGGCGGAATCATCATATCCTTTATTTCCTATTTTGAAAGTTTATTTGTATCCTATCGGAAATATAAATCATTATCCCTTTGGAATCCCCTTCCAAATATCATTCGATTAGCTTTACTTTTTTACTTTTCTGAAACGAACGAACATCCGTTAACTTATATGGATATTCTTGCAATCTTTTGTATTGCACCAATATTTGTTTTATTTTTGTTTTTTGTTTTTTTTGGAAAAGAAGAGATTTCATTTTCGGCAGATCCATCAGAAGTCCGATTGAACGAAAAAAAACTCCTTCTTTTTAATTTATGGGCTTTTGCAGCTTCCATATTTGCAATTTTATCCGATAGGATGGAGATTTTCTTTTTAAATCAATTCCATCCACCTGAAATTGTTGCCGACTATGGCACCGCCTTACAATTGTTTAGTGGATTTATCATCATTCTTGCAACATTTAACTCTATCATTTATCCAAAAATGGCAAGGTTAGCAGAAACAGATGAATTCCCAACGGTTTTAAAAAAGTCCGTTTTTTTAGGCGGAATGATAGCAATTTGTTTGGCACCAGGAATTTTACTCGCTGAACCCATTTTAACTTTGTTATTCGGAACGAAGTATACTAACTCAATTTCTGTTTTTAAAATTCTTTATCCCAACTTTTTATTACAGTTGGTATTTGCTCCACTAGGGACTGCATTATTTGCTTTGGGATTACCTAGATTACTCGCAGGTCTAGCCTTACTAAGACTATTATTTGGTGCTTTGTTTGACTATTGGATCATCCCTGACTTTGGTGCAAACGGAGCTGCTGTTTCTCTATTTTTAGGTCAAATTGTATCGTGGTTATTACTGACAGGATATTTTATGGCTTACTTTCGGAAATAACGTATTCGTAGATTTTTTTATAATTAGAGATAAGAACTTCCCATTCATTGGGTCCGATATTATTTTTATATAACATCTGATAGGCGTCTTTTACCGATTTACCTTCTGCTAAATACTCTTTTAGTTTCAAAATTACAATCTTAAATTGGATTGAGTCTAATTGTATGTCATAGTCCCTATTGATTTTTGCACCTGATGACATTTCAAATTCTCTTACAAAAAATTCCGAAAGTGCTAAAATGCCATAACCTTTCTCACTAATAGGTTGTAATTCAGTTCTTGTTTTTGCCCATGCTAACAAAAATAAGGAAGGAACTGGTGGATAATCACCTAACAAAGTACCATCTGGTAATTGTAATTTTTGCGAAAACCTTACGATTGCTCTCGCTAATTCCTTTTTACGTCTCAAGGAAATTTTGGATGCATCTTTTTGTGTTAAATAAGAAACAATCACCGCCTCTTCTTTACTATGGTCTGTTTTTTCAAAAAATCGACTCAGGTCGAAGGAAAAACGAGTGTCAGCTTCCCTGTAAGAGAAAATAACCAACAGAAGAGGGAAAATGAGAAGAAATCCATGCCGATATTTCAAAAGTATTTTCTTCATCCCTTCTAGTATCGGGATTGTTTGTTTCCTCATTCTTTCTTTTTTTCAATTCCTTGGTGCCCAGTCCTATTCTGACTCTGTAAGGGACGATGACAGAGCCAATCGTCTATTTGGAATCGTTAAGGTGGAAGAACGCCAAAATTTGCTCCCCCATCCTTCTGAAAAAAATGGATTCGGATTCCAGTCGTCCGTCGTATCGGGAGGCAAATTCCAATCCCAAAAAGGTGGAATCGATTCAGAAAAAGCCAACAGGTACCATTCAGAAGGCATTCTGACGACACCAACTTTATTTTCGTTCACCCAATCAACATGGACATCTGGATTTTTTGTCGCACCTCGAGTCACACTCAGTGAGTCTCGCATCACAAATAAAGAAGTGAAAACCGTATATGACTCAGAAGTGAGTTTCCTTTTCACAAAGGAAATTTCCAAAATCCAACTCTCTATGGAAGTTGGCCGTGGTTACAATCGACTCGACCGTTATGGATTTGTTTTTGTGGGAATGGCCAATTCCATCTTTTTGTCTCTGAACACTCAATATGGATTTCGCCTAACGGGAATTCGTTTAAATGCCAAACCTGAATTAGAAAATTGGTTTGGGCCCCCTTGGACAGGATACCGAAGGGAATTTTATGGTGGTCGTATCTCCTCAGAAAAAATACTTTTTTGGGAAGAATTTCGGCTGTTTCATTTTGTGTACGAAGACCCCAATCACAATACAAATGTTACTCTAGGATCAGGCCAAAAAGTCTCAGGCAGGTATTCTTATTCGGGAATCGAATTCCAATCCAAACCTTTTTTCGAAACATGGAGCTTTGATTTTACAACCATCAGGCTTTTAGGAGAATCAAAATCTTCTAGTTCTCCATGGTCTGAATCAAAAATAGCAACCAATTCGTATTTGGGGTATTTTTCTTTACACACTCAAAATGAAAAATTGAGTTTCGCTTTGGCAGGTTTAGTCACCAAAAAAGATGAAAAAGATAGAACTGATTCAAATAGCAATGGTTATGCGTCTAGTTTCGCCGAACCTAGAGTAATGGGAGGTTATTCTTCCTTTTTACTTTACCAATCCTTAGATTTTGTCCATCCACCTCTGTTCCGAGATCGTCCAATTTCGGCAAATCCCAATTTTGAAAACAAAGGAAATCAGATATTTGGACTTCAATTGGGTTGGGATTGGAATTCCTGGATTCGCAGTGATCTATTTATCAACCGTTCTGATTCCATTTTAGGAAAAGGAAATGAGGTGATTGGTAAATTGAGTCTACAAGCAAAAGACTTTGGAAATTTAGTTTCCCAATTTAGTCTTTCTTATACGGAAATGGATCCTAGAAAAAATAAAGTTCTCATCACGGAACCATTTACAGAGAAAGAACCTAACAAAGAATACCTAAGGTTTTATGTTTCTTTAGGAATTCAGTTTTGATTGGCATTTCCTGCAATCCGATTCCAAGTTTTAAAAAATCGAACTTCATTTCCTTTTTCATTATAAACAATAGAATCAATATTCATTTTTGCTAAAAAAATCCCTCGTCCACTCACTAAATTGGCACTTGGATTTTCAATTGGGTTGGGTATTTGAGAAACCGCAAATCCATTCCCTTCATCACGAATCACAATCGTAACACCCACATCATCCATTAGTAATTCTACAAAAACAGATGAATTATTACCGGCACATCGTTCATCAACATACTTAAAATAATCTTGGTTAGATTCTAAACATTCCTGTTTTTCAGCATAACTCACACCTGCAACACCATGTTCGATTGCATTTGCCAATAATTCATACAATACAATTTTTATGGAGATTAAATCTTCAGGTGAAGCATGTGGTGAATTTAAGATTTGTTTGGTTAAAAAGGCAATATAGGAAGTTAACTTTTTAATTTGAGGTTTTAATTTGATTTTGCAGTCACCACTGAATTGTGTAATTTCACCACTATTATAAAGTAAGGTGAGATCAATGTCTGCATTTTCAAACTTTTTAATTCGAGAGCGGAGAGCTTCCATTCGGAATGGTTTTAGAAAAAAATCAACGGCTCCCATACGAAACACATCGATTGCAATTTGAATGTCACTATCTCCCGTGATTACCAAAAAGGGAGTTTGGTTTCCATCGGCCCTTAATTTTTGAATGAATTGGATTCCATTTAATTTTGGTAAGCTGATGTCAGAAATGATTAAATCAAAAGTGTTTTGGTTGGCAATAGCAAGAGCCTCCATCCCGTCGGAGGCTAATGTAACATTAAATTCGTCTTTGAAGTATTCCCAAAACAATTCACGAATTGTTTCTTCGTCGTCAACAAATAGGATTTTCATAAGGAATGGCTTAGGGAATTAGAATGTCCTAGCATTAACAATTGTAAATCTATTTTTGATTTTTAGTCTTCCAAGTTGTACGAACGTCCCAATTTGTACGTAGACTGAAGTTCTTGTTGCAATTCCAGAATCTCTTTTTTGGTAAAAAATGCGATTTTTCCTCCAGACAATTCAAACGCGTAATAGGCGGACTCTTCTGATTGTAAAAGAGATTTTAATTGGCTAAGGGAGCTAATGCGAGTTCCATTTACCTTCTCTAAGACTAAATCTTGGAAGTCTTGGTATCCTAGGTTACCTTCTAGGGGAAAAACACGACTGAGGATTACAATTTTTTCCCTGACTGGGTGGACTTTCTTTTGGTAATAGTCAGACAAATACACCAATTTTTTTTCCGACTTCACCCTGTATTCCGAACCAAATTCTTTGAGATAGGCATTGGAAAGTTCCGTAAAGAAAAATCCTCCAACAATCAAATACAAAGGTCTGCGATCTTTTGCTTCCTCTGGGATTAAAAAATCATTAGAATCATAGGCCCTTAAATCATATGAAATACTGAGACTTTGAAAATTACGATGTAGTTTCAGTTGGATCGTTTCACCTAATTCTCGCAAACGTCCATCGGGTTTACGTAATAACAAATCCAAGATTTTATCAGCCCGGTCCCATTCATCTACTTTCGTAAGCGAAAAAGAATTGATCATGGTAACCAAGTCACCAGGGAATAAATTATAAGCAGGCCCAACTCCGGGAATCACTTCTGAAACTAAAAGTGGATTTGGAAATGATTTTGAATAATATTCTTTCTCCGAAGGAGTTAAATTCACATCAAATAAGAATCCTGGGTGAGGGAATGACTTACCACCAGATCGTAAAAACAATTCTACATATTCGGTTGGGATTAAAAAATCAGAAATCGTAATTCCGCATAACAATTGATTTTTGAAGAAAAAATCAGACTCTTCTGTTTTTTTCTGATCCAACATCAATACTTTGATTGGAGTCTTTGAAAAAGGCAAATAAACATATCGAGATTTTCCAGTAGGACAATGTTTGTCTGTCAGTTTTAAATCCAAACCTACTGGTTTTGGCAATTTCTGCATCCCTTTTGATTCTAATAATAGAAACCCAGTTTCACCATCATAAGCCTTAATTGACAATTTTGGTACTGAATAATCAAATGATTCAAATTCCGCATATACGGGGTTTTGTTTGGAAAGAGTGACACCAAAAAACATTCCCTTTCCTAAGTGGATGATATTTAATTTGCGATTGAATGGTTCACCAACTAACCATGGATTTTGGTGGCTAATCTTCTGAAAGGTTACCCTTGCTTCAATGACACGTTTGTCTTCAAACTCTTCCGCAAAAAGATTGGAAGTGATTAATACTAAAAATGATACAAGGACAATCGACTTAAATTTCTTCATAATTGGCACCATATCTTTTTTTAACTCTTTGGTTCATCTGGTAAATGGATTCAGGTCGTAACACAATTGGTAGATCCATTCCTCTAAATTTTAGTACAATCACTCCGCGTTTATTTTCTTTCCAAAGGGATTTAAATTCACTTAAATCTTTTGGAACTCGTCCATTAATCGACTCTACAACTTTGTATTTATATTTTTTATACTTTGATGTTTCTGGATCACTAAAGGCATAACTCAAAACAATATCTCTAGTTGTATAACGATAGAGAAGGTCTTGGATAAAATAACTGTAGTGGTATTGTAACGAACTATCTAAATCACCATCTTCCGAGTGGAAAAAAGATCGTGTAATTGGTTGGAAAACAAAACCTGCCTGTAAAAAATAATCTTCAGTTCCATCTCGATAGAGTTCCAATGCATAGTTTTTTTGCAAATTGACTTCTGCTTGGTTCGGTTTCCCTGCTCGATAAAAATTGATTGTAACTTTTGAATTCAATTGTTTGTCTTCAATCCAATCAATGATGAATTCTTTTTTATTGGAAGATGTAAGTTCACCATCATTTGAGATGGAAATTCCATCCACTGCCGTCACAAAATCTTTTTCTTTTAATACTTTCGAAAATGTAGAAGAAGGATAAATTCGATTCACAAAAATCCCTGTTTCACTTGCAGGTACTTTCATCGCTTGTTTTAAACTTTTTGGATTTCCATTTTGGAATGTAAATCCTAGATTCGGAAACCCATCATATTTCCCATCATTGATATCTTCTAAAAAATGACGGATGATGTCATTGGAGATCAAATACGCAATCCCTTGTTCTAATGTACTGATCTGGAATACAAGACCAACAACCTTTCCATTTTGAACAGCGGGTCCACCAGAATTGCCTGGTTGGATATTTGCCGATATTTTCAATACATTTCTATAATCTAACCCAGAGTAGGTGTATCGATTTTTTTCAAAACGTAAGATGGATCCTTTTTCGACAGATAAACTATCATTACCATTTGGAAAACCTAATAACAATACATCCGATCCTAAATTGGGAATTCCTTCCAATAAACTTAATGAAGTTGTTTGTTCCGAAAAATCGGGATCATTCACTTGTAATAACGCTAAGTCACAATCATAACCAATGAATTTTACATCCGCTAGGTATTCTTTTTTAGTGAAACTACTCTTCACTAAAATTCGTTTTGCATCACGAACTACATGTGCATTGGTTAATATAGTTTGATTGGGTAATACCAATCCTGAACCAAACCCTGTATAAAGATTTTTTTTCATCCAAGGTTGGGTTTTATTTTCAGTGTTAAACCCTTCATTCCGTATAAGGACTACGGAACGAAAAATTGAATCCACTGCAGGTTCTGATTCAGTTTGTGAAAATACTGTCTCACTCCATAATAATAAACTGAGACAAATTAAGATGATTTTATTCATAATACAGAATTACATTCTCCCAAATGATTTGAGTTTCTGAAATTTTTTTTAGGAGAGCCTTCCCTAAGACTCGTTCTCCTGGTTTTGGATCTTTCCAAATGGTATTCGAAACCATCAATTCTCCTGAAGGTGACGAAGATGCACGTATCAATCGATAGACCGAGTCTTTAACGCATGTGATGCGAAAGACATAAGAAACTGTTTGATCCCAGTAAAAACTTTGGTCTTTTTCTACAAATTCCAGCGGACAGGAAGAATCAAAAAAGATTTCTAAATTGGAAGGTACTTCTTTTCGTCTCTTTGGATTTTCCGCAATGGATTGGAAATAAAACAAGTTTGGATTTTGAATTGGTTGGTAAGAGGTTACCTTAGTAGATTTTTGATTTCGTATCTGATTTACTTTTTTTTGAGGGTAATCTAAATCTGTATCATCAAAATTAGTCTTTGTACTTTCGTTTGCATTAGATCCAACAAAATTAAATCCTGATTGGATTTCCAAATATTGTTTTTTACCAATTCGTTGAACAGACTTTAAACGGAATTCATCTTTCGGTAAATTGGTTCTATTCTGAGATAAAAATTCGATAAAAATTGGTTCTTCTGTTGATTGGCAACTGAGTCTGTAATAAGTTACAGATGAGATTTTTGATGCCAACTCAATTTGGCAATTTTCATCATTCGTAGGGTATACACTACGATTCCGTATTTTTTGTTCGAAGTTTTTTGAAATTTTACCTTGTTTCCAATGAATGATTTCATCGTTCAAAGATTGTAACGAATGAACCTTTGGAATTTTGTCAGCAGATAGATTGGCTAACGAAAATAGACTTAAAATGACTGAGAATGATATTGAAACATGCCAATTCATGGTTTACCGACTATCTTTAATATCGGATTCTATACCCCTCGGAATCAACTCTTGAACAATTGATTTCTTTTCTCATTATGTCCCAGACCAGCTTTGAATTTTTTTTTTGGTTTTCAGACTTTCAAAAATTCGAGGGGGGGAAAAGTAATGTAAGAAATAGGAGAATACTTTTTTGAACTGGAACTTTCTTAAAACCGAAATAGAACCTGGTGACTTCCTCATCGATTGTCGTTCCCAATCAGCATATGAAGAAGAAACATTAGAAGGTGCCTACTACTATCCATTTATCAAAAAAGCGTTCGGCTCCGACCCAGAATCCCAAAAAAAATTATATGGCCCGATGGCTGCTGTGGTCCAAGAGTTTCAAAAATCAAAAAAGACTCGAATCATTGTTTTTGATGAAGGAATGGGGATGTTTTCCACTCGTATGGTGTATTTACTCCGTGGAATGGGAATCAAAGATGCTTATGTTCTTGGTCAAAAATGGCCTGCTAATGGTAAAAAAGCAAAAGGAGAACTCAAAATCGAACCTCCTGTTGCGGATAAGGCAAAACCAATTGAAGGTGTTGTTGATAAAGCCTTCATGGAACGAAATCTTACGAAATTACAAATCTTTGATGCAAGGACTATGGAAGAATACGAAGGTCGTCTTCCACGTCTCACTGCTCCAGAAGAAGGAACACTCTGTGGCCGTTTGCCAGGAGCTTTCCTCTGGGATTGGAGGAATTTGTATGATGGAGAAGCCAATCTCATCGAACGTTCTATTTTCAAAAAACGCCTGAATGGTTTTCCTTTTATGCCCGAAAGGCCAACTGTGATTTATGATTACAATGGTGCCAGATCCTGTTTGTTAGCTCTTATGTTACGAGAAGCAGGATATATTGACGTTACTACTTACCAAGGTTCTTGGTTTGAATGGCGTAAATCCAACTTACCCAAACAAGCTGTTGCCGTTTTTGGTGCTAAACAAGGCGCACAAACAGCAGCACCTAGGGTAGGTGGTGTTGATCGAAAGAAAGTCTAAAAAAAGATTTACGTAACTTAAGACCATCGGTTCACTAAGCTCTCGCTCTTGGAGGATCCGATGGTTTTTCGTTTTTTATCCCTTTGTTGTATCTTTTTATTCCTAGAATGTGCCTCTCATGTTCTCACGCCTACTCCCATTCAGGAAGAAACCTTCCAAGTTTCTAAACAAATCCAATGGATTCAAAAACCAACTGAGCTTGCTCTGAAAAACACATCCTTTGACAAAAACTTCATCAAGCTCTCGTTAGATGAACCTTTCCTGTCAGTATCCGAAGTAGAAACCGTTTCCAAATACCGGATGGCTTCTTTTAAATTTGAAGAATCGACGAAACGGACTTGTTCCGAACAAACGGTGGATTCCATCAAAAAAGAAATTGGGAAAATTACCATCCTTGGTAAATTAACAGGGAAAAATTGTTCTTCCGATTACCAAGTCAACTTTGTCGCAAAATCTGATACCGAAATTGAGTTCAAAATCACTGTCTCTGATGAAAACCTAAATCGAATCCAACTTGTGTATGCGTCTCAACCAGATGAAAAGTTTTTTGGACTCGGGGAACAATTCACCTATGATGAGTTCAAAGGGAAAAAACCCTTTTTTTTCACTGAAGAACAAGGAATTGGTCGTGGAGACCAACCCATCACCACAGGAGCCAATTTACTCGCAGGAGCTGGTGGAAACGCATACACAACTTATGCCCCGATCCCCCATTACATCAGTTCCGAAAATCGATCTGTCTTTTTTGAGAACAGTGGTTATGCGAAATTTGATTTTGATCACGCCAAAAAAACTAAAGTTGAATTTTGGGACTTTCAATCTGAAAAATCAATTTCTGGATCCATATGGCTTGGCACTTCTGCCAAATCACTCATCGAAACCTACACAAAAAAAACAGGACGTTTCCCCAAACTTCCAGAGTGGGCGTATGGAACTTGGTTAGGTGTCCAAGGGGGAACAGAAAAAGTTTCAGCTATCGTAAAACAAGCTAAAGACGCTGGTAACCCCGTCACAGCACTTTGGATCCAAGACTGGTGTGGAAGGCGTGTTACCAATTTTGGTGACCAACTCAAATGGCGCTGGTATGCAGATGAAACCCTCTATCCAGATTTCAAAAAATTTGTGAAATCAATGAATGATCAAAACGTGCAGGTATTAGGTTATATCAATTCTTTCTTAGCTGATACCGACCCCAAAAAACCTGGTGATGATTTTACAAACCCCCTTCTCACAGAAGCAAAATCCAAAGGGTATCTTGTTAAAAATGCGAAAGGCGAGGATTACCTCATCCAAACGGTTGGTTTTCCCGCTTACCTCATTGATCTTACCAATCCTTTAGCTGTGAAATGGACAAAGGACCTCATCAAAAAGAATTTAATTGGAATGGGTCTTTCTGGATGGATGGCCGACTTCGGGGAATGGTTACCCTATGATGCCAAACTTCACTCAGGTGTGGATGCAAAAGTGTACCACAACCGTTACCCAGTGGATTGGGCAAGGATCAATCGTGAAGCCATCAAAGAAGCAGGGATGGAAGGAAAAATTGTCTTTTTTACAAGAGCTGGGTATAGTTATTCTAATGCCTATTCCACTCTTTTTTGGGAAGGAGACCAAATGGTCAGTTTTGGAACCAATGATGGACTCCCTTCTTCTATCGTTGGACTCACAACATCAGGTATCAGCGGTTATGCGTTAAACCATAGTGATATTGGCGGATATACAACCATATCGAATCCATTAAAAAACTACCACCGCACAAAAGAATTATTACTCCGATGGGCAGAAGTTTCTGCTTTTACCCCTGTGTTTCGTACACACGAAGGCAACAGGCCTCTTAAAAACTGGCAAGTTTACACATATACAAAACCTGACGGAACAAAATCACTTGGGGATGAAGATACAGTCCAACTGTTTGCAAAAATTGCTAGGATCCACTTTGCCTTAAAGCCATACATCCAAAGTTTGGTGGAAGAAGCATCCAAAACAGGACTTCCTGTTGTGAGACACAATGCAATAGTGGAACCAGAAGACAAAATTCTTCTCAATTACAAATACCAGTTTTTCTTAGGAGATGATGTACTCGTCGCACCTGTTGTAGAATCAAATGAAATTGTACAAGATGTATACTTACCTCGAGGGAAATGGACACATTTTTGGACAGGCACGACGTATGAAGGAAATCGAAAAATACAAATCTCTGCACCGATTGGAAAACCACCTGCTTTTATCCGCGTGGGAGGTAAATCAGAAACATTAATTCGTTCTTCCTTAGAAAGTATACGGAATAAAAATTAAGGATCCAACTCAGATGAAATTTGCATTGATTGGAGACATCCACGGCTATTGGAACCAAAAAGACATTGAATACTTCAATGAGTCTGATTATGACTTTTTATTTTTTACCGGTGACCTAAGAGGGAATCCAAAACTAGGCAAGGTTTCGTTCCAAGGACTCACCAAACGCGCGTATATGATACCTGGGAATTGGGATGGAACAAGCCTTACTTCCGTGATCGGAGAAATTGTACACTCCAAACTTCTCATCCAATCAGGTCATTTAAGGCAAGGTAGAAGGTTACAAAAACTATCCGAACGTGTGAAACCGATCACAATCCTTGGTTATAGTTCACTTGTACTGTCTCAAGAATTGGATTTGTCTCTCATTGTGGGTCGACCACATGCAATGGGTGGAGGACTTAGTTTTTTGCCTCACTTAAAAAAAACCTATCACGTTACCGATATGGAAACTTCCATTGAGACATATAAACGACTGATTGATGGAACAAAGGAAAAACATTTACTCTTCCTTTCGCATAACGGGCCTTTTGGGCTCGGTTCAGCTAAAAATGCGATGTATGGAGCTGAATTTAAAAAGGAAGGTGGTGATTGGGGTGATGTCGATTTAACAGAAGCCATTCAATATGCCAAATCAATTGGGAAAAAAGTTCCCCTTGTCCTATCTGGCCATATGCACCATTCCATTAGCAAAACCAAAGAAAGGGAAACACATGAATATACTGGTGGGACTTTTTACGTGAATGGAGCCAAAGTCCCAAGGATCAGAGAAGGGAAACATTTTCACACAAAGATCGAATGGACAGGGGGATCTGCCACTGTCATCCCCATGTGGGTTTAAGAGAGTAAAAGAGTTTCGATTTCGATTTTCCCAGTGAGAATTTTGTGAACGGGGCAAGCATTGGCAACTGAATACAACCGTTCCCTTTCCTCTGGTTTTAAATTTCCTTTGAGAGTGACTTCGCGAACGAATTTGTGATCCTCAGGTGACCGTTTATCAATTGTTACTTGGACAGAAACGGAATCTAATGCATACCCTTTTCTATCTGCATACATTCGTATTGTAATCGAAGTACATGCTCCTAAGGAAGATGCAAGAAGTTCTGTCGGCATAGGACCAAGATCTGTGCCTTCTTTATCTGCTGGTTCGTCTGCTATCCAATGGTGTTTGCCTTTTGAGATTTTGGTTTCGTATTTTGTGTTTTCCGTTGTGACAATCACTTTGTCTTCGAATACTGCTGTCATTTGGATTCTCCTTTACGAATTCGTTCCGCTTCCTGAATCGCTTTCTCCCTATTTTTTAACATAGCTTCTTCAACTTTCAATCTCATATTTTCAAATTCCACCTCGTTTAACTCACGAGGAACGTAAATTGGTTCCCCATACGAAACAACAAAGGTTGTAAACGGTTTTGGAACCCTATGTTTGTCCCACGCCTTTTCCAAAATCCATTGCCTTGAACATTCATAATGAAAAGGAACGATAGGAACTTGTGTGACTTGTGCAGCTGCAATGATTCCAGGTTGTAGAATTAGCGCAGGTCCTCTTGGTCCATCAGGTGTAAATGCAGCAGGTAATCCTTTTTTCAAATGTTGGATCATTGCTTTTAGTGCTTTTGATCCACCTTTAGAACTACTGCCTCGAATACTTGAATTCCCAAAACGGTGAACCACTTGGTTGATAAAATCTCCGTCTTTCGATTCTGAAATCAAGACAGCCACGTTTTTATTTCGATGAAGGTAAGGAGAGTACAATACGTTCGTATGCCAAATGGAATAGATGTATGGTTTTTTATTTTTAAATATTTCTTCGTATTGTTCGTTTTTGATGATGCGAAATCGCGATGTGAGGTCGATGAATCGTTGTAGCCAAACGATAATGAGTGGTAAAAGCCAAACTAATATTTTTCGTTTCAAGAGATAAATTCACTCCCTGGAGTTTGTTTCCAGAGAATGTTTTGATTAGAGAAAGATCAAGTTAAGTTTTCTTCTTAAATAGGTCTCCCAATTTACCTAAGTCTTCTGGTTTGATGTTTGTACCTGCAGCCTTTTTGTTCTCTTCTTGGATTTCTTTGTACACTTCTGCTCTATGTACAGAAACATTTTTAGGAGCTTTGACACCAATCTTAACTTGATCCCCTTTGATATCAACGATGACAATTTCAATGTCATCACCTATCATAATGGATTGGTTACTTCTCCTTGCTAAAACTAACACGAGCTAAACCTTTTCGGAAGACATTTCTTCCATTGACTCTATGATATTTTTGCGAATTGGATGGTTTTCATCTCTAGAAATACATTGTTTTCCTTTTCCTTCTTTTCCATTCAGGATGATTGGCCCTTGCAAATTGGCAGTCATTCCTTTTGGATTGTCATGAGGAATAGTCACAATGAGAAATATTATCCCTTCTTTCCAACTAGTTAATCCAATATCATGTAACTCTTCGTCACTGATTGCAGGTTTGTAATGATTCATAAACAGTTCGGGTTGGATTACAATGAATGCAAGACCCGACTCTTTTGTGGATTGTAACCATTTGAATGGACTTTCTGCACTTTCTTCGATCAGTGCATATTCATCAAATTCTTCAAATCCAAGTAACCCTTGAGGGAATTTAAGAATTTGTTTTGAATCCACTTGGATGGTTCCGAAAGGTTTTGTATGAATCGTTACCGACATTCTAGTTCCTGTTGTTTCTAATCTTTCTAATGTGCCTGTCATTTAATCCCAATTACCTTAGGAAATCCATCAAAGTTGGTTTGATGATTTTAGATCCAACATTGAGCGCATAACTATGAATTGTTTCTAACCACTTCATGTTCATAATCGTTTCCGGAAAATCAATTCCTTCATTTTTAGCAAGAAGTTCCGTCATGTACATCTTATCATAAGAAACTCGTTCTTCATGTTGTTCCAATCGATTCATACGAGCACCGATGGTAGCACGATGGCGTAGAATATTTTCCAATGCTAAGTCCAAATCACCTAAATCGCGACCACCAATTCTTTCTTGGTCTTTTTGGATGAGGTCATTTCGAAGTTGGATGAGAGTATCAAAAACAGAAAGTCCTGTTACCGTTGCTGATTTAGAATAATTATTTGGTGGTTCACTTGCACTTGGTTCAATGAGTCCAATGTCACGTAACACAGTTCCACCGTCTACATCCTCTAGCCAAATTTGGTGAGGTGCTGTGGAAGAAATTGAAATGTTATCTTGGGCAAGTTTACTTGCTTTTACTTCCAAAGGAGCGTTATTGATTTTATCAATCACATCATCAATGGTATCACCCACAGAGATATGGATTTCTACTCCATCAATTTTGAACTTTTGGTCAGAAGTAGCTTGGTAAGCAGAGTTGTCCACTTTGGAAGTAACACTGACGTTTGTTCCCCAAAACACTTTGTTCCCTGGGATCGTGATAGGGATGTATTCTCCTTTTTCAATCTCACGGAGTTGTTCGCCAATGTCCCCGCGGTATTCCACACCCACGTATTGGTTTTTCAGTTCTAGACCTTGCAAACCCTTAATTTTTGATTCAATTGGTTCAAATGGAGGTCTTTCAATTACATGACCACCAAACAAAGGTTGTCCCGTCGCATCACGTGCGTTAGCGAGATCCACGATGGCACGTAAGTGTTGGTCAATTTCTTTTCCAATGGCAACTTCGAGTTCAAATCCTTTGTCCCCTTGGTAAATACCATTTCCAGCTTGTACGGTTAACACACGAACTCGTTGGAAAATTTCACCCATCTTATCGAGGACCCCATCAATCTGTTGCAGACGTTGGTATCCATCCCCAATGTTTTCTTCGTACTGAGAGAGTTCATTGAGGCGAGATCTAAAGTACATTTGGTTTGTGGCCGCACCCGGATCATCTGAAGGTTTACGGATTTTTAATCCAGTCCCTAGTTGCGTTTGGGTTTCGTCCATTGCCACTTGGTGGCGGTTTAAATTCCGCACCAAGGAATTGTTCTGCATCATGTTAGTAATTCTGATCATGATTATACACCTAACCTATTGATGATGGTATCTAACATTTCATTGAGTGTGGAGATCATCCGAGCCGAGGCATTATAAGATTGTTGGAACTGAACCATATTGGCCATCTCCTCATCTAAATTCACACCCATAACTGATTGGCGCATGTTTTCTAATTCCACCATCAGTTCGTTTTGTGTCGTATACTCTTGTTTCGCTTCACGAGCTTCGGTTCCCAGTCTTGAAATCAGTGAGTTGTAAAAATCATCAGTTGTTTTGGAATAATCAAACATCACTGGTTTTTCACGCAGAGCCGCTGCGATAAGAAGTGCATTGGATCCGTCTTTTTGACCGTTTGGTGAATTGTAATCACCGGAACCATTCACATCTTTACCTCGACCTGCGGCAATATTAGCTGGGTTATTTCTCACATCATCAGACATTTTAAAGAATGAAGAGGGGTGGTACATCGGTGTGAGTGTGATGTCTTGTGCATTCGCTTGGAATTTATTGATCTCACCAATTTTTCGGTAATCAAACGATCCCGATACACCAGAGGCAGTCAAAATTCCAGTGAGACCCACAAGGAGTTCTCCAGAATCTTCCAAGTGGCGGATCATAAAGTTTTCTTTTTTGTCTTGTGGGTTTGTCGTACTCTTTAGCGCCAATTGGTTGTCATGCGACATGTAAGCCACAACACCAGTTTCAGAACGATTGATTCGTTTGATAACCGCATTTAAGGTATCATCTTTGGAATACGGTACAAGGATTTCTGTTTCGCCTCCAGGACTTGCTTTTAAAAATCGCATGGTCCCTGAGATTCCAATGGGGCGATCAGGATCAAGAGAAGTGCGACCTGTCACTCGAAACACTGCTGTTTTATCGTTGAGTCCATCACCATCAGTATCGATTTCCCCGAAGGTATTGGTAGCAAGAGCTCTTTGTTCAAAGAAGTTCACATTGGTTTTGCCATTCAGTCCAAATCCATCTTTATGGATTTCGTTGATCACATCCATGGCATTGATCGCAAGTGCATCCACAGCATTGATTTTTTCGACTAAGATTCTATCTCTGATTTCGTAAAGGGCTTGGATACTCCCTTTTCTCAGGAGAACTGTATCGCCAGTTTCAGACCATTTTAAATCAAGTAGTCCATCATTGTTTGGATTCCCTACCAAATCAATTTTGTGAACCTTTTGCCCTTGGATGAGGATTTGTTGGCCAATAAAAACCATCAGTTCATCTTCATCGTTACGTCCGATGGTGATGTCAGCCATCCCAGCTAATTCTTGTAAAAGCTCGTCTCTTCTATCCAAAAGGTCATTTGGATTGTCACCTAATGCTTGTGATTTCGTAATTTTTTCATTAAGAGATTTGATGTTTTCGGAAACAGTATTGAGGTGGTTTACTTTTGCTTCAATTTCCCGATTCGATTGGTCACGGAGAAGAGAAAGTTTTCTGTAAACATCTTCCATACGTGAACCAAGTGCTTCGGCTTTTTCCTGCACAACGGCTCTATGCGCTGTTTCTTCAGGATAGTTCGAAAGGTCTTCCCAAGAAGACCAAAACTGATCCATCATGGACCTAAGTGTCGTTCCCGTTGGCTCATTAAAAACTGTTTCTACTTGGTACAAATAATCATTTTTTTTGCCCCAATATTCTTTTAAGGAAGAGGAATCAATGATGCGATCATCAATAAAATTATCACGAACTCGTTCAATCTCGGAAATTTTTACCCCTTGTCCAATTTGACCAGGAACCTCTGCACGGTTGAAAGCTGGATCATAAATAGGATCCATGCTGTTCATGACAACTCGTTGACGCGCATAATGTTTGTTATCCGCGTTGGAAATATTATGACCTGTGGTTTGGATCGCCTGTTGGTGGACCGAAAGTCCTCGTTTTCCGATTTCTATACCTTGGAATGTTGATCCCATACGATTCTCCTAGGCAGTCGCGTTCAAAATGATCGCGCCTTTTTGGCTCTGCCCACGCCTTGTTGGTTGTTTGTGAGAGGTATACACCTTTTCACGGGATAACTCTTGTAGTGAGTCAACGGTTGCTTGCAAAAATTCTTTTCTGGTTCTTAGAAGTTTTTCGTTTGTGATGATGGCGTCTTTTAAGTCTGCCACCACCTTTTTAAGTTCTAACGCAAACGTTTTGAGTTTAAAATTGGACTCGCGGTCCATTTGGTTTAAAAAATGAGTGAGTGTGATCGAAGATTCGTCTTTTTGGAATTTTTCCTTTTCATAAACATCTTCTATGGTTTTCATCCGAATTCGTTCCAATTCAGAGGCTTCTACCATGATATGATAACTTTCTTTAACAAAGGACTCGAGTGATTTGCCGTCCGCTTGGTGGATGGCGTTTCTTTTTTTGCCTTCCAAATCCAAAAGGCGCTTGTAACAGTCTATTTCTGTAGTAAATAAACTTCTAAGTGATTCTACCCAATCCAACATGCGAATTCCTTTTCCCTTATGGGAAGGATCGACGGATTCCCAAACTAGCTTAGGAAAATTTATAAAAATTTACTATTTTCAGGTCTATGTCTCGAAAATCACCATGTATTAAAATCTGTATGATGGATCCAGAATCTGAGTTTTGTGCTGGTTGTTACCGAACAATCGAAGAAATCGGGGCATGGTCCAGTATGACCGATGAGGAAAAAGAAGCAGTCTGGCAGGAGCTCCCGCGTAGAAAGGCGGGAAACTCTACCAAAGAATAGGTTATTTAGTACCTTTATCAATCTTATTGCGGTGTTCCTCACAGAGTCTATAGAGTTGATCTGTAGATGGATTTTTCTTTGTGACTTTTTTTCCGCATACAATACACAAACCTTGTGCCCTTCTTCTTTTGTATAACAATTGAACTCGTTCGGCACCTGATAAATTGTATTTACTGATTTGAAGACGAACTCCTTTTACCAAATAACTTCCGATGGCAGACTCCTCTCCTTTTTTTAATTCGGAAAAAATCTTGTTTAACTCATCCGGCTTAATCGATTTAGGCTTCATACATTCTCCTACTTTTTGCTAAATTTAACTCTCTGTTAGATTCTAAATGTTAATGCACATTAGTTTCTACCCACTAACGTGCAACTCTATTTTAAAATCATATCTGAATTCTCGAATATAGATTCAAAAACTAGGGACAAACTCTAATATTTGGAATGATTTTTGAGTTGGCAAAGTGAAAAGATCGACTAAGGTTTAGAGAAAGGACCAATTTATGGAAAAGAAGTACAAAACACTCAAAGATTTTTTCCCATTCTATTTAGAAGAACATAGCCATCCGTTTAACCGTGCGTTACATTTTGTTGGCTCAAGTCTTGCCTTCGGTTGTATTCTAGGATTTATCGCAACTACTAAGTTGTATATCTTAGGTTTGGCACTTGTTAGTGGGTATTTCTTTGCATGGATCGGACATTTCTTTGTCGAAAAAAATCGCCCTGCGACATTTACCTACCCAATTTATTCCTTCGTTTCTGATTGGATGATGTACTTCAAAATGTTAATGGGACGTATTGATGTTGAATTTGCCAAAATTAAGTCAAAAAAAAATTAAGATGAATCTAGTTCTCAATTTGATGATAACTCTTGTTTTGCTCTCGGGTTGTCGCCCGAGAGAAATCACAAAAGAAGAAATCACTTCAATACGGGATCAAAACAAAAATTCACTCATACCTTTTGCCGAATCAATATTACCCAAGATACTTGGTACTGAATTTAAAAACATTGAATCAATGCTCAATAAAGACAAACAGAACGAAGTTCATGTCACATATGGAAGTAACAGTGCGTTAACATTCAATGATCCTTCTGAGTACCGCAAGGTGATGACCGAATACCATAGTTTGGTTTTACTACGCATAGGATATGTTTTGAACCTCCACCATTTTGATTTATTGTCACTTAGCCTTTCCAAACCTTTCTTCATCCAAGGTGAAAAAAATCCAGAAACAGAAATCCAAGAAGCTGAGATTTACCGAACAACGATGAAACAAATGGAGATGACGAATTTTTTTGAGAACCATCCAAACTTCGATCCATTCAAAGCACCTATGATTGGAGAAAAAGAATGGGAAAAGCTAACAGAAGAAGTACAGAAACTTTGGAAAGTAGAATTAGATGAAATCAGTCGTGTGAAGGTGGAATGACCCAAGGAACCATATCTTTGATAGAACGTTCCAATCGATCTAAATAAGATAGTTTTGGAATTTCATAAGCACCCAATTGCCAAGTCACATGGTTGAGCTGTTGGGTGTCAAATAACTCAAATTTTGATTCTTTCAGTTTTGCAAACAAATGAAAGAGCCCAATTTTTCCTGCATCTGATTCAAACGAAAACATACTTTCCCCTGCAAAAAACTTACCGATGGCAACACCATACACACCACCCACTAAAACATTTTCCGCATTCCATACTTCCACTGAGTGCGCCCAACCTTTTTTGTGGAGTTCCAAATAACCATCGATAAAACCTGGAGTGATCCAAGTGTTATCCTTTTCCCGATAAGAACAAGCTTGCATGACGATCGGGAATGCTTCGTTAAAACTGATACGAAATTTTTTTTGTCTTACTTTGCGAAGAACGGTTTTAGAAAAATGAACTCGATGAATGTCAAAAATGGCACGAGGATCCAAACAATACCAACGAATTGGATCCTCAGACCAAGGGAAAATGCCATGTGTATATGCGTATAACAGTCGATCAACGGAGAAATCACCGCCGACTGCAACCAAATCTTCCCTCCATTGCCGAGGGTTTTTAAAAAATTGGTCAAAACTCCTTTTTGTCAAGGTTCCAATACATCCTTTGGATAATCATAAACAATTTTCACTTTCAAACTTTTCCCATTTTCATCATTGATATTGGAAAGACCTTCGAATTGTAAAATACGACGAGTTTGTACATCATACACCAAAAGAAATGGTTTCACAACTTGTTTCAAAAGAAAGTTATCAATTTCTAATCTGAGGTAAAGGGCAGGTCTTCCTTTCCACTCACCATCCTTGATTTTTAAAACCGCAAATTTATAATCATCAAGTTGTACTGGAGCGATGAAGTGGAAAGACATTCTCTCTCCTCTAGACAATGGTTCCCAATTGTTCCTTACAAAATAATCGAAACCTCCATCCATCACAGCGGGAGATTTTGGAGTATATGTTTTTTCAGAAAGAGGATCTTCTTTTTTCCGTTTAAAAAATAAACGAACCGATTTTCCTTTTACATCAGCTCCTTCCGTATAACCATCTCTATCATCAACTGTCTTAAAGGTTGGTACTTCCGAATTTTGATCAAACTCAATGTGTTTGGAACCAAATACTTTTCCATTGGCATCTTTGTATTGGATTTCGGAGTGAGTGTGTTTTCCATTATTATAATATTCTTTATGATTGTCCGAATAAATGTACTTTCCTGTGTTTAGGTCATATGCCTTACCAAAATATTGGTATTTAGGTTTTTCTGCCAAAAGAGGCAAAAAGGATGGAAAAACTATGGCGAAAATTAGGATTTTACGTATCATACTCATTAGACCATGAAAAAATACAGACTGACTGACCAAAGGACACTTTTAGGGATTGTTTCCAAACTGACAACTACGGTTCTACAAGACCGTGACACCAATCAAAAATTCACACTTACCAATCCAGTCGCAGTCAATGATATCTTAAAATCTGTGCACATCACAATCGAAACAACGGAACCCATGGTTTCAAAACCGAAATCCTTGGTTTGTGTCCTAAAAGAAAATCGTGTGGAACTTAGAGTCAAACCTGTGAATCCGTACCAAGACGATTTGTTACAAGTATACGAAATTTTAATCGAACCTTTAGAACGTTCCGCAAAACGAGCAGCGATCGAAGACATTTCCGCATATGATTTAAAGATGGCACAAACTGCGGATTTAGGCACCGTAATTTCTATTTACGGAAAAACCTCTATCATCAACCAAACATTAAATCAGTGGCAAATCCACCTAGAACAAGTGCTAACGAATTTTGGTTACTTTATCAAAAAAGTCCAAATCGGTTTTTATTATGCGGCTGACACACAGTTAATGGAAGCCCTAGCTACATCGAAAGCTCCGTATTATGTCCGTGATGCGAATCGTAGGATTTTTTATACCGATCGCGGATTTTATAGTCCTAAAAAATTGAGTGAAATGTACGTCCGTTCCTATTTGGATTCGTTATTACTCAGCAATACAAAATCTACATTAATTTTTCCATTTTTTGCCAATGGTAAGGTACTCTTAGGTTACTTCGAAATCATCAGCAATTTACCTGATTTAGGTAATCCGGTTTTACAATCTAATATCGAAGGTCCCGAAGGTATTGGCCCCTTACTTAGCTTTTTAGACCAAAAAGCAGAAGAATTTGTTTTCCAACTTGAATTTGCTTATGCAAAAGATTGGGAAACAATCATTCGCACAACACCCGTTAGAGACATTAGCCAAGATGGACGTGGAATTGGAATGACACTTCCGAAAGGAACAAATATCGATGGAAGACCCATAGGTTCACCAGTTTCCTTTCAATTAAAAATCAACTCATCTCCTTACACATTTTTTGGAAGTTTGCGAAGTCTAAAAAAAGGAGACAACGATACTACGAATATTGGATTACAAATTTTCCAATGTGACAAATCAGAAGGTATGTCACTTCTTAGTACATACGCATCAAATTTAATTGGAGAAGCTGTTTCATGACACCTGAACAGTATGAAACAATCGTTACACTATTAAGAGAGATACAAAACCAAGGTGGTTCCGATCCTTACCGTTTGGCTTTGTATTTAGTCCCTCACATTGGGATCATTTTTGGGACCACATTTTTGTTTTTTTTGTTCCAATGGTGGCATAAACAGAAAATGGCATTAATCCAATCAGGACAGTACAAACCGTGGAGTTTTGACATCAGATTGTATTCATTTTTACTAGGTCTTTTGTTGACATTCACTGGATTTACGTTATCGTTTGTATTTATACTCGTCTTAGGTCGTTCTATGGCGATGTTAGGAGGGTTAATCCCATTCGCAATTGGACTCGGTCTCTTGACCTTTTACAAACTGAGCCGTTAACAGAGACCAAACGGAAATGTAACGACGAAGACTGGAATTCCATCCAGCTCGTTTTACGTGGAGATGTTTCTCAATTTGAAGTACTGATGAAACGTTACCAAGGGATGGTATTTTCCCAAGCACGCAAAGCTTTTTTATCGGAAGAAGAAGCAGAAGATTTTACCCAAGAAGTTTTTCTCAAAGCCTATGAATCCTTAAGCCAATTCCGTGGAGAAGCTCAATTTTCTACATGGTTATTTCAAATTGCGAAATTTCGCTTAACAAAAGTTAATAAAAAGAAATCTCATCTCATCACAGATTGGACAGAAGAAGTTTCGAGTCTTGCAGACAAATCAAAACCTTCTGTTGCCGAAATTTTGGACAAAGAAGAAACTCATCATACATTACATTCCCTCATTGCAAAACTCCCAAAATCATACCAACTGCCGATCCATTTGCATTATTTTGAAAACAAACCTTTAAAGGAAATTGCTAACGATCTCAATATCAAACTGAATACAATTAAAAGCCATATCTCGCGGGGTAAGGAACTTTTAAGGAAATGGTGGTCTCATGAAATCGAAGGATAAAAAGATTATTTTTCCTGACGAAATTTTCTCTGAGCCAGATCCATTTCTAAAACACATGGAAGTTCAGTCCATCATTAGGGTCAGAGTGTTAAGCCAAATTTTGCCTCTTAAGTTTTTATTCTCTTCTCTCTTTGTTTCCTTTTTATTATTACTCATTCCCTTTGGAACGATGCTTTTTTCCATCCAACAAGATGAAAGTTCCATTTATTTACTCCCTCTCCTCATCAGCTCAAGTTTGTTTTTTTGTTTTTATTCCTTAGTGCTTGGCTTTTTACTCCTCAACACAAGAATTCCTTTTCTGAATGCATGGAAAGAGAAACTTGGATTTGAAGAGGTTTAAACGTTTGTGAAAGGTCTTTTAATTTCCTTCTTATTTTTATTCGTATCCGCATTGTCTGCAGAACCACTCCCATCGGCAGAAGAATTTTTGAATATGGACCTAGACAAGTCGATCCGATTAGTGGAATCTCTTTCCAAAGAAGAGGCAAAGGTTCTAGTCTCCGAGCTACGGTTGGAAGTGAAAAAATCCTACCCGAAGGCAGATCATTTTTACTTTCTCATTTCGCATTTAGAAGAAATCCAAGCGATCGAAAAAGAACAAGCACGACTTAAATCATTACTCTGGGTGTACGTACTGGCTTTCTTTTTGTTCACTGGATTTTTAGGGTTGATCCTACTCCGCCAACGAAAAGCAATCCGAGACATCAATCAAATGCTTGGCAAATGATCAGGAATCGATTTTTTGTCATCATTTTGTATTCTTTTTGTAATGAATCCCTGTTATTTTAAAGGCAATTCATGAAAATATTGATTGTAGATGACGAAGAAGACATTGCCGGTCTTATCCAATTTCATTTGGAAGAAGAAGGTTTCCAAACAGAAGTCTGCCATAATGGAATGGAAGTCCTCCCACGTTTAGAAAAAAATCTCCCTGATGGCATTATCTTAGATTTAATGTTACCTGGTATTGGTGGTATGGATCTATGCAAAAGGATCAAAGAAAAGTACCCACAAATCCCGATCCTAATGGTCACTGCCAAAACAGGCGAAACCGATGTGGTACTCGGACTTGAGTTAGGTGCAGATGATTATATCCGTAAACCTTTTAATATCAGGGAACTTGTTGCACGAGTACGAACTGTTACAAGAAGGACAACAGATCCAAACCAAGAAGTACAGGGAACCATAACCACTGGAAAAATCCAAATCAATCCAACTGCTCACAAAGTTTTTGTTGAAGGAACTGAGATTGACCTAACATTAATTGAGTTTAAGTTATTACAGCTGTTTGCTGGAAATCCAGGAGTTGCCTTTTCCAGAGACAAACTTTTGGATCGAATTTGGGGCAAAGACGTTTTTGTCACTGACCGTACTGTAGATGTGAATATCAAACGACTAAGAGATAAATTACTCTCCGAAAAAGAACGACTCGAAACGATCCGCGGAGTCGGTTATCGATTCCGAGATGCGTAGTTTTTTTTCAACACTTCTCCTTCTCAATTGGGGTCTCTTACTTGTACTTTTGACCCTAGCATTGGGTGTATTTTATATTTATGATTTAGTTGTTCCAGCCGTAAGACCACTTATTCTTTTTGGTTTTGTACTCATTGCCATATTTGGGACATTTTATATTTCAACAAACATTGCAATGCGAATCACAGATCCTCTTGCAACGGTTGAGAAAAAAACAAAAGAAATCAATGCGGGTGATTTTGGTGTTGAATTGTCATCACCTGACATTCGTGAATTGGCAACTCTTGCATCATCTATCAATGAAATGGCAAGGCGACTTAAAGTTCAATTTTTAGATCTTACCGTTGAAAAGGAAAAATTTAATTACCTACTTCAAAATTTAAAAGAGGGTGTTTTTGCAATTGATAGAAATCATAAATTTCTATTTTTGAATCGAAATATTGCCGAAACCTTAATTGAAAAAAATTCACAATTCAAAGAATTTGTACCTTCAATTAAAAACAAAGAACTACTCAGTTTTATCACCGACAAAATCAAATCTGGAAAAGAAGGAAAAACAGAATTCCAGGATGGAATTCATTTTTATACAGCAAGAATTTATCCAATTAAATCAGATGCGATGGTTCAATTATATATTGGAGTGATTTCTGATATAACAGAAGACAGACAAAACCAGTTGATAAGAGAACAATTCTTCCAAAACGCATCCCATGAATTAAAAACCCCAATTACATCTATTAAAGGTTATGCGGAGACTTTAGAATATAAACTAAAACTACCACCTGATTCAAATGAACGAAAATTTTTGGATGCCATTCTTCGTAACACAGATCGGCTCATACGCATTGTAGAAGATATGTTAACGGTTTCAAGATTAGAAAACCACAAAACAGTTTTAAATCTGACTGATGTTTCCATTTTAGAATTGGTCAAAAATGTTTCAGAATCTCTTGGTGTGATTTATTCTCAGAAAAAACAAAACCTGGTTCTCGACATTCCATTTGACCTAAAGGTTCGAGCGGATCGATTGTTATTGGAAGATTTACTCGTAAATTTGATATCAAACGCTTCTGCTTATAGTCCAGAAGGTTCCAGTGTCATTGTCAAAGCATCCACCACAGAGGAACAAAATTTGATCCAAGTCATCGACCAAGGCATTGGCATTTCTTCTGAAGATGCAGAAAGGATCTTTGAACGTTTTTTCAGAGTAGATACCAACCGATCGAGAAAAGAGGGTGGGACTGGGCTTGGGCTTTCCATTGTAAAACACATTGCAAGGTTACATTCTGGTGAGGTTTCTGTTTCTCCCAATCCGAAAGGTGGCTCCATTTTCTCCTTTGTTTTTCCTAAAAAATAGATTCTCGTAAGAGAAGTCCCCGGATAGAATATTGGTATCCGGTAGGTAATTATGAAGTATCCTTTGGGATTTTACTCCTTTGGCAAAAATATTGGAATCAAAGATACAAGTTTAGATTTTGCTGTGATTTATTCTGAAGTTCGTTGCCATGCGGCAGCGGTATTCACAAGGAATAATTTTCCTGGAGCTCCCATTTATGTTGGCCGTGATCATATCAAAGATGGTTACTTACAAGCCATTGTCATCAATTCCAAAAATTCCAATGTCGCAACTGGAGAGAAAGGGATAAAGGATTCGTATCAAATTTGTGAAACCTTAGCCAAATCATTAGGGATAACCAAAGAAGATATTTTACCATCTTCCACGGGAGTGATTGGTGTTCCTCTACCCATCGAAAAAATCTTAACCGCTTGCACAACTGCCAAAGAAAACTTAAAACCTGGAAATTTAGATGAAGTAGCTGAAGCAATAATGACAACAGATACCAAGAAAAAAATATCCTACCGAACATATTCGCATAACGGAAATGAGGGTGTGATGTACGGAATTGCAAAAGGTGCCGGTATGATCGAACCAAACATGGCGACGATGTTATCCTACATCCTTTGTGATTTTTTACCTGAATCAAAAGATTTAAATGGAATTTTAAAACGTGTTGTGGACCAAACTTACAATTGTATCACAATTGATTCTGATACATCCACAAGTGATACCGTTGTATTGATGTGTTCTGGTAAACTAGGAAACATCCCAGATCAGGATTTTGAATCTATGTTAAAAGACATAGCAACAGAACTTTCCAAAAAAATTGCTAGAGATGGTGAAGGTGCGAGTAAATTAATAGAACTGACTGTTAAAAATGGAAGAGATGATCTCCAAGTAACAAAAATTGGAAAATCAATTTTAAACTCACCTCTCGTCAAAACTGCCATATATGGTGGGGATCCAAACTGGGGACGTTTCATCATGGCAATTGGTAAAGTTTTTGACGAACCAATTCCATATGATCACTTAGAAATCCAATTGGGTGGGATTTCCGTAAAAGGTGCAAACAATGAGACCAAATCAAAGTTAGCCGAGTATTTAAAATCGAATGAAGAAATTTTCATTACGGTTGATCTCAATACAGGTAACTTTCAAAAAACTTTTTGGAGTTGCGACTTTACTGAAGGATACATCCAAGAAAATGCCTATTACACAACATGAGTTTAGCTAAGTTAAAAAATTCATTGAAATTTTTTTTACCGTCAAGTTACCAATTAAAACTTTCGGTTACAAACTTATTCACTCGTACTGTTTTCATTTTATTAGTTTATGTTTCGTATTTTATTATTTTAGTACAAATACCTGAATCCATGTCTTATCGATTAGAATTAGCACTGCTATTGACAAGCGCTTTTGCTCTCATTTTATATCTGCCTTTAATTGAACGATTAGCAAGGTATATGCGAACAAAGTTTTTGTCTGAATATTTGACAGAAGACGCAGAGTCATATCGCCAAGCTATCAAACGATTTAATTTCGATGCATTGATCAAAAATGTTTTTCCCGATATGGTGAAAATTACAGGCAGTCAATCGGGTACGATGGCGGTTTTGACCCAAAATGGAACTTTTGCCTTTCACTCGTATTTTCGCGGAAGGCAAAAAAAATTAAGCCCCACAAAAGACATTTTAGTAAAAGCGAGTTTTCAATCGTTTTTATTAGCGAATCGTAATGGGGCATCGGTCGCCAATACATTCTCAAATGAAAACATTAACAATGACTTCATGGAACTACATGCCAATTATATTTATCCCTTTATCTTTCGAGAAAAATTATTTGGATTCATTGCAGTATCTAATATTCCCAATTCGGACGCAAGCCACAGTTTGTCGTTATTAGCTGGTCAATCTGCACTCACAATCCATAATCATATCCTCTCTTATCACATCTCTGAAAATAAAAAATACCAAAAAGAAGCTGAGTATGCTGTACGTGTACAAAATTTATTAGAAACAGGGACAATTCCAAATATTCTTGGTTGGGAAATTACACCGTTCAAACGAACCAATCGAAACTTAATCGAATTTTTCCAAGTAGAAGATGGGAGTTGGTTTTTTGTCATATTAAATGCAGGAAAATCCTACCAACACATTGGTATTATTCTTTCTTATATTTTAGGAGTTGTATACTCACAATCCAGATTAAAATTATTGAAGGGTTTTTCTGATATTAAAACACTAATCCAGTCCACCTTTCAAAAGTTAGATTGGAAAGAAAATTACGAAATGATCATTGGTAAAATTGGTTATTCTGAACTTTATATTATCCAAGAAGGAAAACAATTTAAGATTATTCGAAATTCTGAAGAAGTTGTGGCGAGTATGGGTTGGAAAAACATGATTAGCATGGACAAAGGTCCCATCATTATACAACAACGCGGAGAACCTGTATTAAAGTTTAATTTTAAAGAGTTGGAAGTCCAATGAGAGAACTGGCAATCACAATCCTCTCTTCTTTACTATTTTTCCTAATCCTATTTTTTTCGTTTATTGGAATTCAAAATAGCTCCAAAAAACTTCCCTTTTATTATTACCCTTCAGGTTTAATTGTTAATATTGGTGAAGAAAATAAAACCCATTGGGGAAATTCAATTGTAACTTCTGATTTGGAAAAGTTTGAATCCATTAGTGATTTTTCTAGTATAGATTCCTATAAGTTAAAACTTAAAAACTCAAATGGAGAAATTTACGAAGAAGAATTTAAATTAAAGAATATTCGCAAAACAGATGTTTTGGGCGTATTTTTTTCTGATTTATTTTTAGCGTTTTTTAGCCTAGCAATTGCTGTATATTTTTACTATTCAACAAGAGATGCATTAATATTTGGATTTTTCTTTAATTTTGGAATAATCATTTTATCTAATGTTTTTGTACTCGCTTTCAAAAATTCCATTTTTTTATTCATTTTAACATTATATTTAGGAAGTTTTTTGCAATACCATTTGATCTATCGCCTTCGAGGAAAGGAAATTAATTCAAAATGGTTATTACCTCAAGTTTTGATATCTTTCATTATGGCAATGATTGCATCACAAGAAAAGTATGACTTAATTCTGATTGAACGAATCGGAATTGTTGCGCATGCAATTACAGTTTTGTTTGGATCGATTAATATCATTGCAAATGTCGTTGAGTTAATACGATCAAAACCTCAAGAAGAAGCACTTCTGAAACGTTTGGTTTTGGTATTTTCTATTGTCATCTATGTGGCCTTACCTACGAGTATTTTGTTTTTTGATGGTTTTCCTTGGTTTTATGTTCACCGATCTTTATTTATATTTACGTACTTATTATTTATACTCAGTTTTTTCTATGGGACATACCGTTATACTTTTGTTCCATCGTTTGTAATCTTTACACCGAGTATTATTACTTTAATTTTAGTTGCTATTATTTTAGGAACCTATGTCGGTTCAATTTTTGTTTTAGATTATCTTTTACCGATACGTTACTTAAGAGACAGATGGGTTTTCAATTTTATATTTTTATTTTTGGTAACTGCGTATTTAATTCCCCTGAAACTGAAAGTGAAGGAACTTTTTGATTATTGGTTTTTTGAGAAAAATCCAATACTCAGTGCCGGTATCAACAAAATCACTGCGTTATTATCTTCTCCATTATCAATGAGGAAAACCATTCTCACGATCAACAAAACTGTTAAGGAAACGGTAAATGTTTCTAATTTAATCATCCTAATCCCAGGTGATCAATTCGCAAATACTGATCTCAGAAATATTGATTTTATGAGAATTTCTCCGCAATCAGAGATTTGGAATTATTTCAAAAGTACTGATCGTGTCACTGTCACCTCACATTTAGAATATGGAATTGGACTTAGAGAAACACTTTATAATTTTCTAAAAGGATTACATGTTCAATTGGCATTTCCAGCTTATGATTCTTCTTCAAACAGAAAAAATATCCAAGCTATGATTTTGATCGGTGAAAAATTAGATAAAAAATATTTTTCCATTGGAGAATTAAAATTCATTAATGAAGTTGTGAAAATTTCGGGAATGTTACTTGAGAACTATAGTTTACTCGAAGATGAAATTCAAAAACGTAAAATTGTAAGAGATATCCAAACAGCTTCCATTGTAGACAACACATTACGATTGATTTTACCTAGTGAAGTAAAAGGGATTGATTACGGTTATATATCAAAACCCGCTGTTGGTATTTCTGGAGATTATTTAGACATCATTCCTATTTCTAACACCAAAATGATTGTTTTGTTAGGTGATGTTGCTGGTCATGGACTTGGAACTGGATTTTTAGTGAGTGCTATTAAAGGTATTGTTAGAGAACAACTTAGAAATGGTACTTCGCTGGAAGGTTTATTCCGAGAGATTAATTCCTTTTTTCGTGCGAGATACAAAGGGAATGAATTTATGACCTTACTTGGTGGAATATTCGACTCCACTGAGAATGTATTTAAATATGTAAATGCAGGTCATCTTTCCTTAATTGAAATGCGTGCTGATGGCCAAATCAAATTACATTCTAAAACCCAACGTGTGTTAGGAATTTTAGAAACAGATTACCATGTTCAAGAATTAAAACTTTTACCCGGAACCAAACTATTTTTGTATTCAGATGGGATTACAGAAGCCTTCAGTGAACGGGATGAAATTTTTGGTGAAGACACTCTCATTGATTTTTTGCATTATAATGCAGACAAAACGGTCAAGGAACTTCCCAGTTTGCTCGACCAAAGAATGACACAATTCAGAGGAAATCGGGAACAATCAGACGATATTACATTTATTGGTCTTTCTTTTAGCCCCAACTAGCCGATACTTAAACCGATGATGGCAGAAAAACCCGTTAAGTTTGTCATTTTTTTATCGCTTATCCTTAGTTTAGTCGCGTTTTGGGACCACCAATTCACTTCGTACTTAAAAGAGTTTGTGGTTTTGATTCACGAAATCTGCCATGCGACGGCTGCTCTTTTTAGCGGTGGTGTTGTGAAAGGAATCGCTCTACACGGTAATGAAGGTGGAGAGACCATTGCAGTTCCAGCATCCTTTCGAGGTTCTTTTATCTTAGTCGTATCCGCAGGGTACATAGGCTCTTCCATTGTTGGAGCATTTTTATTACGATTGGGATTCCAAGGCCGACATGCTCGCCAAACAATGATTTTATTTGGTTTGTTTCTGATTTCTGTCAGTGTGTTATATTCAAAATTAGGTGATCTAGCTTATTTTACAGGTATTTTCTGGGGAGTTGGAATTTTAGTTCTAGGGATGTTAGGCGAAACGACATCAATCCTATCCCTCGTTTTTTTAGGTACCAGCATTTCTTTGTATTCTTTATATGATTTATCTGATTTTGCGGAACGACTTGCTGAAACCGATGCTGGAATCCTTGCCTTTTGGATGGCTGGACTTGGACCTGAAGATTTACAAAATGAAGAAATCCCAACAGTCGTTTTGATTTTGGGATATTTGATCGCAACACTTTGGTCATTATTAAGCATTGGGATCATTTTTATGTCTCTCCGAACATCTCTTTCTCATGATGAAGTCCACCATTCTCCAGATCCTGTGGAACAATTTGAACGTTTCCCTGGGGAACTCTCACCAGAAGCCAAACTCTGGTTGGAAAAAAGAGGGGTTGATCCGGAAAGTGGGATCGTTTTACCTCCAAATTTCTTCTTAGACCCTCCATCGAAAGACAACCAAGGTTAGTCCTTATCGCAAATTTTCATTTGCGTAGGACACCGACTTCACAAATATAGAATCTCAATGGCAAAAAGAATTCTCATAACGGGGGGAGCTGGGTTCATCGGGTCTCATTTAGCTGAAAGACTGCTCAATGCTGGAAACAAAATCATCGTTTTAGACAATTTTCACACTGGTAGAAAAGAAAATCTCACTCACCTACTTTCCAATCCTAATTTTGAACTCATCCGTCACGACATCACTGATCCAATCAAATTAGAAGTGGATCAAATTTATAATATGGCTTGTCCTGCATCACCTGTCCATTACCAAAGTAACCCCATCAAAACCGTAAAAACAAACGTTTTAGGTATGATGAATATGTTGGGCCTTGCCAAACGTGTCAAAGCAAGGATCCTACAAGCAAGTACTTCGGAAGTTTATGGTAATCCGCTCGAGCACCCTCAAACGGAATCGTATTGGGGAAATGTGAATACCATCGGAATTCGTAGTTGTTACGATGAAGGGAAACGTGTGGCAGAAACTTTATGTTTTGATTACCACAGACAACATGGGGTTGAAATCCGAGTCATTCGCATTTTTAATACGTATGGCCCGAGAATGATACCCGATGATGGACGTGTTGTTAGTAATTTTATCGTACAAGCGTTACGCGGTGAAGACATCACGATTTATGGTGATGGAAGCCAAACTCGGTCTTTTTGTTTTGTGGATGATCTCGTAAAAGGTATCATCGATATGATGAACGTTGAAAATTTTGTGGGTCCTGTGAATCTAGGTAACGACGGTGAATTTACTGTCAAAGAACTAGCAGAACTAGTGATCAAAGAAACTGGAAGTAAATCAAAAATAATTTACCTTCCACTCCCTCAAGATGATCCAACAAGAAGAAAACCAAACCTAAGTTTGGCGAAAGAAAAACTGAATTATACTACCACCGTTCCACTTGTGGAAGGTGTAAAAAAAACCATCGAATATTTTAGCAAAAGAGTATAAAATGAAAATAGGCGTAATCAAAGAACCATCGTACGAAAACCGAGTTGCAATCACACCAGATGTGATTGATCCATTGAAAAAGTTAGGCTTCAGTGTTTCGATTGAAACTACAGCTGGAGACAGCGCATTTTTCTCAGACCAAGACTACAAAGATGTTGGTGCAACAGTGGAATCGAGAGATTCTATTTTATCTGGCTCCGATATCGTAGTTTCCATTCATGCATTAGATGAAGCGAGTGCTAAAAAGATTGGAAAAGATAAAATGTACATCGCTACATTATCACCATTGGCTTTCCCTAAAAAAGTGAAAGAAATTGCAGCGGCTTCATTCAAAATCTTTTCGATGGATACGATCCCAAGGATTACACGAGCACAATCTATGGATGTTCTCAGTAGCCAAGCAACGGTTTCTGGTTACAAAGCGGTTTTACTTGCTGCGTCTAACTACAGTCGATTTTTTCCAATGTTAACAACTGCTGCTGGTACAATTACACCTGCACGTGTATTAATCCTTGGAGCAGGAGTTGCAGGTTTGCAAGCGATTGCAACCTCACGTCGTTTAGGTGCTGTTGTTGATGTTTTTGATACTCGACCAGAAGTTAAAGAACAGTGTATGTCACTTGGTGCGAAGTTTGTTGAAGTGGAAGGTGCAGCAGATGCATCCAATACTGGTGGTTATGCGGTAGAACAATCGGAAGACTACCAAAGACGCCAAAAAGAAGCAATTGCAAAGTTTGCCGAAAAAGCAGATATCATCATTACTACGGCGCTCATTCCTGGAAAACGTGCACCTCTTCTGATTACAAAAGAGATGGTTGATAAAATGAGACAAGGTTCTGTCATTGTGGATCTTGCAGCAGTAAACGGTGGAAACTGTGAATTAACGGAAAATGATAAAACCATTGTTTACAAAGGGATCACAATCATTGGGAATTCAAATCTCCAAAGTACACAACCAATGGATGCAAGTAAAATGTATGCTAAGAACATTGTGAACTTTCTCAAACTGTTTGTGAACAAAGAAAAACAATTTAATATCAACTTAGAAGATGAAATCATCAATGCATGTATGATTGCTGAAAATGGTTCTATCCGACACAAACCTACACTTGCTCTTTTAGGAGAGTAATCTAATGATAAAGGCCAGAAATATTTCTGGCCTTTTTCTGTTCTTTTTCCTTCAAAAATCGTCTTTTATCGAGATCTAAATTTGGATCGAATGAATCCAAGTTTACAGTTCCAGAAAATTTAAATCAAATAACCTAGTTTGAAGTTGAGTTCGAATCGATCTCTTGAGGTTGGGTTCTCCATCTACGATGTACCCAAAAGTACTGCTCAGGGAATAACTTTACTTCTTCCTCTAAAGTTTTTGTCCAAAGTTCTGTATAATGGCGAATTACATCATCCTTTTTAGGATATAACTTTTTATCAACAAATCCAAGGTCTTTTACTCTTACAATTACCTTACCATTATCACCAGCTAACACAGAATAATATAACATTTTGGCACCAGTGAGGTATGCCATGAGAGCTGGACCTACAAACGTAGAGGCTTGTCGATTCATGAAAGGAACAAATATGCCTGCTTTACCAGCGTTTTGGTCTGCACCAAATCCAATCCAATACCCTTGTTTGAGTAGTTTGATGACTTGTGTGGATTCCTCAACAGGAACTAAAACAACTCCATTTTTTGATCGCATCCGTTTCAGTAAGGTATCTACAAATGGATTTCTTACTTTTTTGTAAATTCCACCACCCTTCATACGGATTCCCAAAAATTGAACTAAAATTTCCCAAGTACCAAAATGTCCGGAAATAAGAATTACACCTACACCCTCTTTTTTGGTATCTTCTTCAATTTTTAAACTGGATTCATCTACTACAAGGTATTTGTCTAACCAAGCGCGCGTCATGCGAGGAGCCCAAAGAGTATGGGCAAGTAAAATTCCCAAATGACGATAATGAGCTTTGACCAGATTTAAAATCTGATCTTCTGTGTATTCAGGGAAAGCGAAACGAATGTTTTCAGCTGCTACCTTTCTATGTTTTTTATCAAATTGATAAATTAAGTTCGTTAAAAATATCCCATAAGAAAGGCACCATTGGTAAGGCAAAATCTTAAAAGGGAAATAAAATGAATAAACTACAATGAATGATAAAAAGTATCCGATGTATTTCATAAAGTTACCAAATATGGCCATAAAAAGAAATGGACTGTTACTGCAATAAGTCCAATCACAAAACCTATGACCCATCCTCCAATAATATCACTAACAAAGTGGTGTAAGGTGATCAAACGTCCCACTCCAGCAAACAAACTAAATAAAAAGAAATAGGGTGTTTCTCGAAACGCAAAAACAAGTATTGTTGCAACAACAATTGAATTAGCACTATGAGCAGACGGAAACGAATGTTTCATATCTGGATTTGAATCCACTTTTCCCATAACACTCACCAGTGGACGTTTTCTGGCGAAATACTTCTTTAATACCAAAACCAATCGATCAGTCATATACGTAAAAACCAAAACAAATGGCAGACTAAGATAAACAGGTTTGTATAGTTCACTTAAAAACATAAGTGGCAGTAAAACCAATGCAAACATCTCTCCTCGATTGATTCGAGATAAAACCCAACTAAGGTTTTTATGATGTAAGTGTTTTTGTATCCAAGTGGATAACTTTAAATCTACACTGCTAATCCAATTCATTTCAAAAGCTCTTCTTTTATCTTTTGAAGTGCTTCCGAGAAACTAAACGTAAATTGGTCTCTAGTTGCCATGTCTTTTAATGTTACGGTTCCAGCCTTGATTTCGTCCTCACCACGGAGCAAAATCCATCTGTATCCTTTTTTTTCAGCATAAGAAAGTTGTTTTCCCATTTTTTGAGAAACTAAGGAAACTTCGACATTGATCTTTTCTTTTCGTAATTGTTTAGCAAAATTATGATTTTCTGCAAACGAGGAATCATCTAACAGCGGAATGTATACAGTTGCATCATTTTTAAAACTAGGCAATAGTTTATGAACTGTTAAAAAGTTCTGTAACGTTACATCCCCCAGCCCAAAACCAATCCCTGTTAACTCTTCATTTGAAAATAACCCAATGAGATTATCATACCTTCCACCACCATACAAGGAACGTTTGTTTTGTGGTGATGAATCGAAGATTTCGAAAATGAATCCTGTATAATAATCAAACCCTCTTACTACAGAAGGATCAAAATGGACAATGTCTTCTAAACCAATCATCTTAATCTCTTGAAACAATCCTTTGATTGCACTCAGAGTTTCTTCTTTAATTCCAGGGATTTGATTGAGTGTCTCCACAGTTGAATTTAAAAACAAATCAATTTTTGAAACAGCAGAGCTATCATTCGGAATGGTTTTGGAAACAAGAGTGATGTATTCGTCTTGCGTGATTTTGTTTTTTTTGTCCAAAATTTTGGAAACTTCATGTGCTTGGTCTGGACTTACTTTTAATCCATCTAACAAAAATTCATCGAGTAATGATCTATGAGAAATGGTAACTTTAAAACTATTTCGAGGAGCACCAAATGCAAAGAGGATGTCACAGGCAAGGGATAATATTTCTAACTCTGCACGACTCGTTGCAACACCAAACATATCAACGTTTAATTGCCAATGTTCCCTGAGTCGTCCATGGCCTGGTTGTTCATAACGCCATAAATTAGGAATGGAAAACCAACGAATTGGCCTTGGTAACTCTCGTAATTTTTTTGCTACCATTCTTGCAACCGTAGGAGTCATTTCTGGTCTTATGGCAACTTCTCGATCACCCTTATCGATAAAGTTATAAATTTGTTTTCCTACAATTTCTTCACCAGTTTTTGCTCGGTATAAATCTAAGGATTCGACCATAGGGCCGTCATACTCTTCATATCCATAAGACCTTACGACGTCTTTCATGACGGAAAAAAGATAATTCCGAAGGCGCATATCCTCAGGATAAAAATCCCGAGTTCCCTTATAATTTTCTGTAGTTAATTTCTGTTCTTTCAATGTTTGGCTCCTATTGAACCACGAAGTTTAATTAAAAAAATCAATGAGACTATGGTAAATCTCTTTGGCTTTTTTGTCTCCGCTCACACCAGTGATCCTACCGCCTAAACGGTAAAAATCGTTCACTTCTTCTAAATGGCGCAATTCCACTGCCATCCGAATTGGTGCTTGTAATTTAAAATTGATGTCTAAGGTAAACGAAGGTTTCACTTTCAGTGCTTTTACTATTTCCATATCACTGATTTCCAAGGCAACTCCACCTCGAGAAACGTTCAAAACGTTTTGTTTGATATCAAGAATATGGGTATTTGAATCCATAATTCTTTCTTGAAACGTACGTTCAACCTCTTTAAACAAATCCAAAACTTCGCTAGGGATTCTTGTTCTTTCAGTTTCTAATGAGAGGTATGCAAAAAAATGCATTTCTTTCATTTGAATGAATAACGGATAATAAATATAAGATCCTATTTTTTTCTTCTTATATTCATTTACCTTATCATCGAGTAAAAACTCATCTTCAAAAGTCTTTTTAGGGTCAAATACCTCATCCGAATTGTATGATTCAAATGTTTCTGTATCCAGAACAAAAATTGGTTTTTTATGTTCCTTCATGAGATCAATTTCATCACTATGTGTTGAGGATGAAATAAAGACTACTTTCGACTGAGGATAGTTCTTAAGAACAGTTTTTTGTATGTCAGATAAAATGACTTGAGAACTAACGCCGGTTAATTTAGAAAAATCGATATTTGTTTTTGCAATTAAAAAATTAGAAGCAACAACATTCCCTCTTACTTTTTCATTCCGAGAATCTTGGCGAGTCGTATAGGTTTGTCGACGGTCAATTGCCTTTCCAAGCAAAAGATTATCTTTTTGATTTTGGATTTCGTAATCGATTTCTACATGAAAACTTGGAGTCGCTTGGATTGTAAAAATGGTCTCAATCATTTCTGGCATTGTTTCCAATTCCCAGATATGTGCTCCATCTGGACGTTCCCCTTTAAATTTCACTTTCACCGGGGAATCATAACCTTTGAGAAATAATCCATTTCCAGCCATCATCTGTTTGAAAAATTCAGGCAAAACACGGACGGCTTCTAAAGGAACATACTCGCGTTCTTGGTCGAAATGGATTTTGACTCGATTGATCATGTTAGTCTATCTTCTTAAAATTCACACGTCTATTGCGAGATCTTCCTTCTTCTGTTTCATTGTCCGAAATTGGTTGTGAATAATGATAAGCTTGCACTTTCATTCGTTCTTTTGGTACACCTTTCAAACGCAAATACTGGTAAACAGAGAGAGCTCTATCCTCACTTAGATTGATGTTGTATTCCTTATTCCCTATATTGTCGGTATGCCCACCGATTTCAACTTTTTCATTTTTATGTTGGATGAGGAAGTCCGCTAAAAGATCCAATTTTTTCTTATCCTCATCGCTCAATGTTCGTTCGTTGAACGGGAAATAAATAATTGTGTTGTATAAATCATCAAAGTCTTTCAAATTTCGAAGGTACAGAACTGTCTCTTTACCTGACATCTCTTGGATTTTATCTTTCGAAAACAAAAAGGTTTCTTCTTTAAACCCTTTTGCTCGCGCTAAAATCTCAAAGTCCATCGTAGGTGTATGATCTAAATCGAAGTGACCATCTGTAGCCGATAAAGATTTTCCTTTACGAGTCAAATCATCAAAGTAAAAACAAATTGCATTTGGTATGACTAAATCTGTTTTTTTATCTTTTACTACAAATCGGATCCCTTGTATGGTTTTGTCAGGTCGATTGTCTTTAACAGGCCGAATTGGTTGCAAAATGATTTGAGAATATTGTTCTTTGTCTTTTCCCACATTACCGCGGAGATCGAGCAATATCTCTGTCGGATGGAATCCAGGTGAAGAAACTTCCACTCGGTAAAGTTTTCCTGTTTTAATTGTCGTACGAAAGTTTTCTGCATCTTCTAAAGAAAGATCCCCACCGATTCGTTTTGATGTGATGACTTGGATTGGTTTTGTATCATCATAAATTTTTAAAGTTGAATCTAAACCAATCATAATGGCTTCCGATCCATCTAAGACTAGACCTCGGAATACGAAGTCATAGGTCCTTCTCAAATCCTCTGGAACCATTGTACGATAAATATCAAATTGACCTTCTCCACCAGGCCGATTGGAGGCAAAGTAAAACCAAAGATCGTCATACGTCACCGATATTCCTTCATTGTCACTTTCTTCCCAAAGGCTATAGGTAGAATAATCGGAAGGTGTATCAAAAGGAAAGCCTGTCGATTCGCCTGACAGTGGTTGGTTGGTATTAAATGGATTACCTAATAATTTAGGAGTTTCAAATTGCCCATTGGCTTCGTTAAATTCGCTATAGTAAAAACTGAACTTTCTATTTTTATCCCCACGGTTGGAACTAAAATACAATCTAAGCCCATCCCAATGAAAGTTGGGACTGATTTCGTCTTCGCTTGTGTTGATCACAGGACCAAGTGAAATAGGTTTTTGCCAAATACCATCCCTACATTTGATTTTTGGTTTATCAGGATTTTTTTCTGTGTCTTTTGTAATTGGTTCTCGTTTTGAAATCCATAAATCAAATCCACCAAGTCCGCCTGGCCGATTAGAGGAAAACACAACCGAACAACCATCAGGCGAAACGGCTGGCATTTTATCTTCAAAATTTGAATTAATCTCATTCACATGAGTGGGTACGGACCATAGACCTGTTCTTTGATTGATCTTTGTATAATAAATATTTAATCCGTCATAACCTTCTCGGTTTTTTTTGACATCTTTTTGTGTTTTGTCACGAACTGAAGTGAAATATAGTTCGTAAGGTTTTTCCTCTTCATCAAAAAGAATCGAAAACATTCCTTCAAAATTGGTAGTATTCAGTTCTCTGAAATTTTTAGGAGCTGACCAGACAGGCAATTTCATTCGGTCAGGAAAACTTAAGTTTTCAGAAATCCAAAGGTCCATTCCTCCTTCTCCACCAGGTCTGTTGGATTGGAAGACCAAATACCTGCCAGTTGGTGATACAATTGGATTGTATTCCACATTTTGGGTATTGAGAGGTGGGTAAAACCTTACGTCCTTCACTTTCGGAAGTGGTTGGCCGAGGATTGGATACACCGAAATCAGTAAGGAAACAAGGAATTTTTTCATCTGCCGTCTCTCCTATGTATCGGCTGATCGGAATTTTCTGCCAAGGGAAAAATATGGCTTTAAGTGAGAGGTTCTTAAGGAATCTTCACAATCATGGCTGAAATCTTCGGAATCCTAAACATAACAACTGACTCATTTAGTGATGGAGGGAAGTATTTAAATCCAGATGAGGCAATCAAAAAAGGCACACAACTCTTACAAGAAGGTGCCGATTGGTTGGATGTTTCAGGTCAGTCCTCAAATGTAGCTGCAAGTTTGGTCACAGAAGAGGAAGAATGGAACCGTGTGGAACCAGTGATACGTTACTTTGTTCCCAAAGGTGTTCGAATCAGTTTGGATAGTTTTCGTCCGGAAGTCCAAAAAAAAGCCATTGAAGCAGGTGTTCGTTGCCTCAATGATATCACCGGATTTACTTACGAAGGTGATCACGAATTTTTAAAATCATACAGCCAAAAATACCCAGATTTAAAATTTATCATCATGCATTCGCATAACAAAAATATTGCGAAAATTAAATCTACATTATCCCCTGAAAAAGTAATCAAAAAAATACAAAATTTCTTCAGGGATAGAAGGAATGAATTAAGTTCACTAGGAATCGAGGAATCTGCAATTTTTTTTGATCCTGGGATGGGATTTTTCCTGAGTGATGACCCAATGGTTTCCTTTCGAGTTTTGCAAGACTTAGAAATCCTAAAATTAGAATTCCCTCAGCTAATGGTAAGTGTTTCAAGAAAGTCTTTTTTAGGAAATGTATTGGGAAATTTACCTGTTGAAGACAGAGAATTTGCAACCCTCGCATGTGAACTCCATTTGTTAAAAAATAAAATTCCATTCATTCGAACGCATAACGTACTTAAGTTGAGGCAAGCAGAAAAAATTTGGAATTTATGCCAAGAAAATGAATAAATCCAATCCTAAATCATGAATTGATTCTTTTCTTTCAAATCAATGATTATGAATAGAAAATTGTTTTTAGTTTAACTTCTTCCAGAACGAATTGCTTTTCGAACATCTTTCCCTTCTTTCGATAAGGTTGGGAAAAAAACTGATTCTGGGACTGAATATCCTTTTTCCTTGGCTTTACGATAATAAGGTAACAAGGAATCCCATTTTGGATTGTCTTTTAAAACTAGAAGTGTATCTCTCCAAAGTTCCAAAAAATTGATATCAGATTTTTCATTAGTAGAAGCTGATTCAGCCCACTTTAGTGCAATCTCATACCGCCCTAATTCATAATTCCCTTTTAAAAAGTAAAAATGGTAATCTTTGTTTTTTTTAGCAGAGACTTCTAATGATTTTGCATAATCTAGTAAACTATACCAATTCCCTTTGTGGACTTGAATGTCTGCCATTCCATACAAAGCATTTTCATGAAAAGGTACAACTTCTAAAATTTGGTTAAAATAACCTTCTGCAAATTGGAAATTTCCAACTTGTAGATAATAATTAGCAAGTTCTTCATAAGCAAATAACTCCCAACCTTTGACACGCGATAGTGCATCCAAAAGGATTACTTTTTCTTCCAATCGTAATCGAAGATCTAACTCTTTTAAAATTGATTGGTAAGTAACCGAACTACGAGAAGGTGATTCTTTGGATACCTTCTGTTTTAGAACTTCATATTCATCTAATAAAAAATAAAACCGTAATCGATTGAGGTGTAAAGATACATCATTAGGATTTGATAGTATACAATTGTCCCAAGTAGCAGCGGCAGAATCTAATTGAATGGTCTTTGTGAAACGGATTCCCTCTTCATTACATTCTTTTGCTTTCGGATCCGAAGATTCTAAAAATAAGGTATCGGATTCTAGGACATCTTGTTTGGCAATCGGATAACGACAATTTTCCAATCCAAAAATCAATAGAATGGCAAAAGAAAAATAAATGGAAGGTTTCAATTTAGGAAGTACCGTCTGAATTTGCGTTTTCCTTCATCTTTTGCGCAAATACTAAATACTGCATCGCTTTTTCTGGGTTTCCATTGAAAAGATACAACAAACTTAAATCCAAGGCCTCTTGCGGATCTGGCGGTGAAAACTCTTCCGGATTTTCTTTGGAGAGTTCTAATTTCGTTTTAAATTCTTTTAATTTCTTTTTGGCTTTTGATTGGATTCTTTCCAAACTTTCTTTTGCAATTTGGTCTTCTTCTTGCCAAGCAGACTGTAAACTTTCATTAAAATGTGTGAACCCAACATCTTCTTTTACCATTGTAGTCAGTAAATTTGCAGATGCTTTATAATTCCCTTGTTTGGCCAAAATTTCGGATTGGATGATTTTTAGCTGAGCATTCCCCGGATATAAAATCAAATAACGCTCAATCATTTTTAAACTTTCTGGAAAACGATTCCTTTCGTAATAAAACATCGCAAGCCCTCCTAAAGCTGATTTATGGTTAGGTTCAATTTTGATGACATTGTTCAAATACACTTCAGTTTTCTCATCGTTTCCCAATTTCTGGTATGCTTGAGCGAGTAATAAATGAGCTGAAATAAACTTCTTTTCAAAGGATAAGGTTTGTTTTAAGAAACTAATCGCTTTTTCTGTTTCGTTGTGTTTATAAAGAGAAACAGCCAGATTGTAACTGTTTTTAACGTTTGCATGTAATTTGTATGCTTTTGAAAAAAGAGGAATCGCATCTGCGTGTTTACCTTGTTTCGCGTAAATAACACCTAAGTTCTGTAAGGCCAGATGGTAATTTGGATCTTTTTCTAATAAAGTTTTGTATTGTGTTTCGGCACGGTCCCATTCACCATTCCGCTCCAAACGCACCGCTTCATTGAATAGAGTCTGGATTTCCTGTGCCATACAAAGCGATTATCGATTCAGAATCGATTCTCCCCATAGAAATTTTATCAGGAGATTGGAAAAACAAACCGAAAGGTACACACAAGAGTCCAGAGAAAGGGGAAAAATATGCAAAGGCTCATACTCATTACCATTCTATTGTGGTTCGTATCCTGCAGTTCTGCAGATGCTACGAGACGGGATTATAGTGCTTCCGGTGATCCAGAAGATATATTTTTTGAACGTTCACAAAAATCCAAACCAGCTAGTTCGAATGACCCTGTTGCAAGGTCAATCATGGATGATTTAGATGCAAAGTCCAAACCTAGCACCACATCACCACAAGCTGAATTGCCTACAAAAAAACCGACAACTCAGTTTGATGAGGTTGGTCTTTCTTCTTGGTATGGACAAAAATTCCAAGGTAGACCGACTGCCAGTGGTGAACCCTTTGACAGAATGAAGATGACTGGGGCACATAGAACATTACCCATTGGAACTGTCGTTAAAATCCAAAACTTAGAGAACCAAAAAGAAGCTGTAGTTCGAATTAACGATAGAGGTCCATTTGTGGATGAAAGGATCGTTGATGTCTCTGAGAAAACTGCAGAAATCTTAGAATTTAAAGACAAAGGTGTGACTAAGGTTGGAATTAAGGTATTAAAAAAAGGTGAGGATGAATTGGCAGATGACTTGGATGATTCTGACCTTTTAGATGATGCGCCAACAAAACCAGAAAAACTCACTCCTGTCAAACCTGGTGCTACAAAACCATTGGTAACTGGCAAAGGATTCACAGTACAAGTTGGTGTTTTCCAAGAAAAAGAACGAGCGATTAAGTACCAAGAGACAATTAAATCTGAATACAACCAAACAGTCTTTGTCACACCGAGAGATGGCAAATATGTCGTTCAAGTTGGTGATTTTTCGGACCGTGCGAAGGCAGAATCCCTCAAATCAAAATTAAAATACGACGGAATTGATTGTTTCATCGTTACCCGTTAGACATTTCCCCTTACCTCCGAGCAAAAAAGTACAGTTCTGATTTGCTCGGGGACGGTGGAAAATGAATTGATTTCACATATCCTCCTGTTACGATTTCGTATTAAATTAACATCTAGAAGACCCTATGGAAAGCACATTATCCGTTGACCACATACTAACAAATTATTATACATTCGGTAGTTTAATTGTCACTGTCCTCCTTGCGGTCTTGTCGACATTCTTTTTCTCGCTCAAAGACAAAACTGTCGCAACCAAACACCTTGCCTTAGCATGTTTGTTTTTAGCTCTTTTTCAATTTGGGTATTTACTCGGAGCCTTTTATTACCATCCGATTGCCTCTTACCATCGTTGGATAACAGGTGGAATTATCATTTTTGGTATCATCCATTTTGGACAATACTTCTTTCGTTTTCCCGATAATAGAGATTATAAAATCGCAAACATTATCCAAGTCATTTCATACGTAATTGCTGTTGTTGTTGTATTATGGTTTCTAGTAAGTGTTTCCCAAGGGGAAAGGAAATACCATTTTACTGCTCACCATTGGGATTTTAATTCAGAAGGTGCCAGCCGAATTTTAAGTTTATTCATCGCTGGTTATTCTTTTTTCAATTTCATCGGATTACCATGTTATAGATTGTTAAATGTAGAAAAAGACAAACGAAGTACCCTCCTAATTATTATGATTGCAGGTTTGATCGCCGCAGTAGTTCCAAACATAACAAATGTTATGAGTCGTGATGGGGCCATGGAAAGATCGACTTATCTTACAGCAATTGTATTAACTTTCACATTCTCATTCTTTATCATCACGATTACATTCATCAACAACAGTACAGAACGTACAACGTTTATGGCCAAAATTGTGGGGATTTCCTTTGTTACAATCCTTCTCATCATGCAGGCTTTCTCGTATTTGGTGGACCAAGAAAAGGAACTTTCCTTTGATAATACCGCCATTCAAAAAGCCTTACGTGTAGCAGAAGGTGGAGAAAGATCAAAGGACATCGTCTTTATGATTGAATACGATTCCAATGGACAAAATCTTAAAAAAGCGTACTTACCTTCCAATGTTACCTTGGACCTGCCTCTTGTCCAAGCGGATTTATACAATACTGCACTTTACAATGAACTTGTTTCCTTAGGAGATTCCGATTATCGAAATTCCCTCACTTCCTTATTATCAAAAACACCTTATTACTTTGCTGGTTACAAAGATGCCATCACTCATTTTTTAAGTGATAATCCAGATCTAGAAGGCAATGAACTCAAAACCGAAGTCTCTAAACTCATTGAAAAGTTAAACAAACGTACATTCATTAATACCAATAAATTGGTAGATATTGATCCAGATAACTTCTGCGAAGAAGGTGTCAAATACATCGAAAAAGTCAAAAATGTTGATACATTCCGAGACTCAATCCTCAAACACGTAAATGAATGTAAATGGGATGGAAAAGAAATTTCTGGCCGTGACTTAAAAGTGGAAATGTTAAAATTTTTCCGTTATTTTAAGCCAGATTTAACTCGTCACTACCGTAAAGATTTGGATGGACTTTCGCATTACGTGGCTTATATGACCTACGATGCAAAAAAGAAAATCAATCTGGAAGTAGGTTTTAACTACCGCGATTACAGAAATTACATGCATAAATCGGCTAAATTAGAACTCGTGATCCTTGCAATCGTAATGATCGTTTTATTAGTCATTTTTCCATTGTTCTTTCGATCTGCCCTTGTGAATCCACTTTATGCTCTACTTGCTGGGGTAGAAAAGGTAAACCAAGGAAATTTAGAAGTTGAAGTGCCTATTAAAGTTAATGACGAAATTGGATATTTAGCCGAATCATTTAACGGAATGGTATCTTCCATTCGAGACGCCAGAAGAGAACTCCAAGATTATGCAGAAAACTTGGAAGAAAAAGTAAAAGAAAGAACAAAAGAACTCCAAGAAAAAATGGATGAGATCCATCGATTAAAAGTTCAACAAGATGGTGACTACTTCCTAACGTCACTTCTCGCAAAACCATTGTTCTTCAATGCTAACAAATCGGAGAACATTCGTTGTGATTTTTTTGTGCACCAAAAGAAAACTTTTGAATTCCGTAACAAAACGGGAGACTTAGGTGGTGATATTTGTATCACAGGAAACTTAAAATTAGGAAAACCTGATGATTTCCGCCGTTTTACCATGGTGATGAATGGGGATGCAATGGGTAAATCCATGCAAGGTGCTGGTGGATCACTTGTTATGGGTGTTGTGATGAATTCCATTATGGCACGTTCCGCTGGTAACAAACGAATTTTAAACCGTACACCGGAAGAATGGCTAACAGATGTTTACGAAGAAGTGAATGCTGTCTTCAAATCATTTAGTGGAACGATGGTAATTTCTGCTACCGTGATGCTCATTGATGACGAAACGGGAAAGGTTTGGTATTTTAATGCGGAACACCCTTACAGTATTTTATACCGAGATGGCAAAGCAAGTTTCATTGAAAGTGAATTAAAACTTAGAAAACTTGGACTCGATTCTGAATATGCATTTGAAGTACAGTCTTTCCAATTATTACCAGGAGACCAACTCATCCTTGGTTCCGATGGTCGCGATGACATTGATTTAACTCCTGACGAAGATGTAAGAACCATCAATGAAGATGAAACCATGGTATTACGTTTTGTGGAAGAAGCGGATGGTGATATTTATGAAGTCGAAAGACTCGTGAAAAATGCAGGAGATATCACAGACGATATCTCTATGTTAAGTGTTGTATTTAAAAGTGAAAAATCACCAATCCATCATACTCCACCAAAAGACGAAATCGCAAACCAACCAATTGATGATTTTTTCGATACACCAGGTGATGATTGGGATGAAGCACTTACAACTGCAGGAGCTTTCGAAGAAGGCAAGGCACTTTACCAAAACGGTGAAATTGAACGTGCCATCACCGTCATGAAAAAAGCATTCCTCGCTGATCCTTATAACCAAAAACTAAATAAATTTTTAGGACTGGTAAGTTATAAAGGAAAGGAATACGATATTGCTGCAAAAGTTTTGACTGAGTTTTTAAAAGAGAACGAAGGTTCTGGCGAATATTGGTATTACCTTGCGATGTCGGAGAAAAAATTAGGGAATTATGAACGTGCTCTAAAAGCAGCTCAAGAAGCATTAAAATATGACCCTGAAAATTTCCAAAATCTAATAAACCTTGCTGATGTTAGTCGATTATTAGGAAATGTAGACCGAGCTCTTACCTATGTCACAAGGGCACAGTCAATCGATCCAACTAATAAAAACGTGGTCAAACTTTCTAAATTATTAGAAAAAGCAACTAGCCTCAATTAATTGAGGTTAGAATTAAGTTTTCCATAGAAATAGATTCTAAGTTTTAGTTTTAAAGTTTAGAAATTAGAAAAGAGCTAAAATGAATCTCAACATTTTGGCTCTCTTTGTTTTAAGAACACTCTGCATTTTCTTAGATTCAATTGTATAAAATTTTAAAAAACCAGCTTGCCATACATACGAAAATCTGACAAAATAAGCGAATCCATTTTTTAAAATAAGGATCTGTATGAATTTAAGAATTGTATTAAGTGTATGGGCAGTTGTACTTCTATCTAGTACTACATTATTTGCCCAAAATGCTGATGTTGCATTGGGAAGATACCTTCCACCTGAGAAAGATTCGGTCATCGAAATTTTCAAGTGTGGTGATAAATACTGTGGAAAAACAGTTTGTATCAAAGATAACGCATACCCAGAGAAAGACAAAGACAAAGGTGTCCCTGGCACTCCTTACTTAGATCACAATAATGAAGATCCAAAGTTGAGAACACGTCCGAATTTAGGCATGGTTTTCATCACTGGTTTTGATTATGTTGGTGAAGGTGTTTATAAAAACGGCCGTATTTACAATCCACGCGATGGAAAAACATACTGTGGAAAATTCACTTCACTTGACGGTGGAAACCGATTGGATCTAAAAGGAACACTCTGCTCCATCACATTCATCGGAAAAACCAACAATTGGGTGAAACTTGGTGGATTAAACTTAGATGACCCTAAATGGGATTGTACCTTTAAGACTAAAAAATAATTGAAATGATACAAATCCTGCCGACCGAGATGGCTGGCAGGTAAAAGATTCTCACCTAAAGTTTTTACTTTTTTTCAAAGTCTTTATACAATAATGAAGGTTGGATGCCTTGGTTTGCTTGGTACTTCCCTGATTTGTATTCGCTGATTTCCCCCTCAACGGTATGATAAAAAATCTGACAAATTTGCACTCCAGCGTAAACACGTAATGGATGAGTAACTTGGATTTCTAATGTCCAAAAACCTTTAAAACCAACGTCACCAAACCCAGCTGTGATATGAACAAACATTCCAAGCCTTCCAATGGAAGATCTACCTTCTAACATTGGTACTAAATTATGTGTTTCAGTAAACTCTATGGTCCTTCCCAAATAGAGTTTACCTGGTTCCAATAACAATCCTTCTTCAGGTATCTTTAAAGTTTCTACCGGATTTGGTTTTTTCATATCCAAAGGAAATTCAGAATAAACTAACAAATCCTCATGAAGTCTTAAATTATATGAGTTTGGGTTTAACAGCTTTTCATCATACGGTTCAATTTTAATATCAGAACCTAATCGTTTTAAAATTTCTTTACCAGTTAAAATCAAAGTTCATTCTCCCTTAAATATAGGTTTTCTTTTTTCAGCGAATGCCTGTAAGGCCTCTAACCTATCTTTTGTTGTTAACGTTTCAGAATAACATAATTGTTCCCACTGCAAGGCTGATTCCATGGACAATGAAAAACCTTGCCGTATTGCCTTTTTGGATGCAGAAACAGCTATAGGTGCAGATTCCGCAATCTCCCTTGCTAAGGCAAGAGAAGAATCCTTCAAATCCACTGGATTCACAACTTTAGAGACCAATCCTCGGCTAAGTGCCTCGGCGCTAGACAATTTTTTTCCAGAAAAAATCCACTCCATCGCCGTTGATTCCCCCACGATTCTTGATAATCTTTGTGTACCACCTGCACCAGGAATGATTCCTAATTTTGTTTCTGTTAGACCCATGATAGCAGATTCACTCGCATAACGAATATCACATGATAAAGCCAATTCCAGTCCACCTCCAAAAGCAAATCCATTAATTGCTGCAATTGTTGGGATGGATAAGTTGGCCAATTCCGAAAAACAAACATTAATATTGCGAAGAAATTTTTTAACCTCTGGTTCAGACATGTTTTTTCGTTCTTTTAAGTCAGCACCAGAACAAAACGCATCTCCTGCACCCATAATGACAAGGGCTCTAAATTTTTCCTTCTGCATTACTTTGATGGTTTGGTGTAACTCTTCCAAAAATTGTACTGAAATTGCATTTTTTGCTTCGGGTCTGTTCAGTTCAATAAATGCTACATAAGAATCGATCGTTTGGATGGAGACAGTGTTCATAGAATTTCCTGTGGGGTAAAAAATAGAAATGAATCTTCTGAAAAATATCCGATAATGGAAATGGGTACCATGAGAAGGATTTTATACACAATCGGATTCTCGTTAGTGTTTGGAAACAGTTTTTCCTGTGTGAAGTCGTCTTCGGAAGATCCGCTGGCTGCTTTATTAACCTCAGCACCTGTCATTACATCGGTAACCCCACAAATTGGAACACCTGCACAAAACAATGCGAATGCAACCTATAGCGCAACAGAAGTTGTGATCAAAGGTGAAAATTTTGGTATTGATCCTGTTGTTCGTTTCAACGATACACTTGCATCCATTACACTGAATCTTGGTACAGAACTTTACACAAAAGTGCCAGATGGTACTTTTTCAGGTTATATAACAGTTTCAAAATCAGGTGGATCTTGTTTGCCAAATTCTAAATCGGGAGTGAATTGTTCCGGTACAGAATTTTTTGTGGACTGTTATGCAGTGACCAATAAAGTCTATGGCCCTGAAATTGAACTCAAACAAGGACAAGGAATTTCTGTTGAATACGATGGAAATGAAACAAAAGCATACAGAACAGACACATTGTTAAGTGTCCGAAACTTAACGATAGGTTGTGACAGTGTGGTCACTGTTCGAGTGTTTAGTCGTTCTTGCAAAGCTACCGATTATGTACTTCAAAACAACCCTATCATTCCTTTTCCGGCAGGAGTTGCAACGCAGTTTTACGTTACAGCAGAATCTGCAACCTGTAGTTTAGTTCTTTAGTAAGATTTATTCTTCACAAATCGTTTGAATACGATAAGATTCGCTGCTCCCATCCACTCATTCATATACTCTCTAAAAATTGTTTCTCTTGGTTTTGATGTTTTGATTTCAGGATCAAGGTCGTCGTAATTTTTGATCACGAGTCTAGAAATTTCTTTATATTTCTCTTCAATCATTTCTGTAATTTTTTTAAGTAAGGCTAAGTTATTCTTTTCTTCACCAACATTTGGTAAAATCACTTCGTTCCAATAATCGATTACATGTTTTTTTACATATTCACTTGGAATCACACGGATTACCTTTTTACCATCGTTTCCTCTTGCATGGATATAACCCGTGTTCACTTCCATAAGGAATTTTTTGGCAATCATATAAAAGTGAGATGGACCTAAATGAAATAAAAAAACATATTTAAATTGAGTTGGTAACATCATATTCATAAGAATAATATTTTCACAAAAAGTAAAAAACTGTTTTAAGAAAGTTTGGTATTCGAGTTCGAAATCTTCAGCTGACTTACTTTTTTTCTCAATACTTGTCATAGAACGAATTAATTCAGAACGTAAAACCTGTTCGTCTGCACCTAAATGAGAATCTAAACTAATTGCATTTTTAAATAATGCTTTTTCCGCATTATATTTATCCAATTCGTATCTAAAAAAGTAATGTTGGTCTGAGTTCCAACTATACTTTCCATATGCTTGTATATAATTGAGTTCACCTTCTGTTTTGAATTTTTGTTTGATGGATTTCCAATTGTCTTTCGATTTTTCCTGATGATTGTTTATAACTTCATCTGCTTTATATTCAATTCCAGAATCTTCAGGTTCTAGTTCTTTAGGTTTATCATATAATGATTCTTCAAAAACGGAGGAAAGACGGTAAGTTCCTTTATCTCGGTATTTTGGCTTTGTCGGTTTGAATTCTGTTAAACAATTTGGATTATCAATTTGTAAAATAAAACTCATACGTTTGAGCAAAATTTCTAAATGAAATAATTTTTCAAGAGCAGGAAGGATTCGATAGTTTAGTAGTCCATTATTTTGAAATTCTAAATCTGTAAATTGGTTACTTTGAACAGCAGACTTTAGTTTTTCCCAACCTTCTTTGGTTTCTATCAGGAAATATCTCAACATCTCAAAGATTAAATGGAACTGAATGAAGTCATCACGATTGGCATCTTCAATATGCCTTGAAAAATACCGGGAGTAATCTTTCCTTACTTGAGCAAAGAGATGTTTTTCATCTAAGTTAAAGATGATTTCTTTTATTTTTTTTTGTGATTTGTCTAGTTCTTGGTCGAGGGTTTTTCGGAAAGGTAAGATCTCACGTTTATTTGCTTCTGTGAGTCCTGTGCTTAAGAATTGGAGAAAACTTCCAACGATGTTTTGGAAATTATTTAGAAAGTATACGTAACCTTTCTTAAAATCAGCAATGAATTGGATCTCGTGATCATCCCCTCGAAACTCTTGCGACATACCAAGAGGATGTTACGAATAAAAGATTAAAAAAGCAACAGGTTTTAGTTAGAGTAAAAAATCTCGATTAAATTTTGACTTGGATCAGCAAAGGTAAGGCTTTCTCCAGAATCGGTTCCCTCAGGTCCCTTGATAATCTTTACATTCTTTTCTTCTAATTCGCTGATTGCTTCTGTAAAATCATCCACATCCATCACAAAACTAAGGATAGGAAGGGATCGATCTGAAACCTCTGCTTTCACCAAACGAATTCGGAACGAATCGAGAGAAAGAATTGCCTCAGTAGCCTTCTTTGTCTCCACTTCGAAGTCAAAAATGTCCCGGTAAAAATCGATAGAGGTGTCGAGTTGGGAGACGGGGATACTGACGTGGCCAATGCCTTCTACAATAATCATAATGGAATTACACCTTCGTGAACTTTTCTGTCATCATGCTTGAAAAAGCGGCTTTGTCGAGAAAAAAGCAATTTCCTTCCAACAAACTCGCCTGTAAAATTTGAATTCCAATTCCAAGATAGGAAAAAAGAATCAAATTATGAAAGTATTTCGGATTTCACTCCTCATTTTAGCCATTTTCGCCCAATCCTGCAAAGAAGAAGTTGTTCCCTTCTCTCCAAACCATGAAAAACTAGTGGAAACAGTTTTCGCGAAAAACCAAATAATATTAGAAGAATATTTGAAAGATAACCCAAAGCCGACTTGGAAAGAATTTTCCGAAGCAGTTCAAAGTTTGGGTACAACTGGCCATCCAAAATTAAAATCTTGGGCAGACCAGATTCAATCCAACATTCCATCAAATGAGAGTGATTTAGAATCTAGTTATGAAAAAATTTCCAAAATCCAAGAAATATTGATTCAAATCAAAGCCGAGGTACCAAATCAATTGAAGTACAATCGATTTTATTGTCCAATGGTCGATAAATCATGGTTAATGACTGGGAAAGAAATAAAAAATCCATATGCTCCTGAAATGAGAGATTGTGGAGAGTTGATGCAATAATTCATGCCAAAATGCTTTTTAGGAACATCTCTATATGAAGCCTGCCCTCCGAGTTGCAGGCATTCATTCGCTAAACAAGACGTAGACGAAGATTGTATAGCTAAAAACAAACTAGAAGCATTTTTACAAGACAAAGTTACTTTCAAGATCGGCTTTTCCGCATTTTCACAAATTCCTGCAAAAAATTTAGAAAAATTTCTTTGGACTAACAAAGACAACCTCGAACTTATCACTTATTTTTTATACATAGGTGAGCCAACTTTAGTACGCGAAATCATAGAATCATTCTCCAATCATACTTTAAGTTATTTATATAAAGTTGATTTTGAAAATTATATGAATCTTCGTGAATCTTTAAAACGAGAAAAGACCATAAAACATATGTTTGATATTCGGAGTTTCAAATATTGGACATTTGTTAGTTATACAAGAATTTGTGATTTGATTCAATATTTTGTTCGTTATTTGAAAGAACCAGAATATGCCTGTCAATTTCTGACTATCCTGCCTTCCGAAGTAGTATCAAACTTAAACAAATATACTGGATTGGACTATGAAGAAGAAAAATCCTTATACACTGCTTTAGGAGATTCAATTTATGAACTTCCTTTACAATCTCCGAAAATTTACGATCATATGATGCAATTGTTTGCAGAGGATCCTGAAGTATCCATTATTTTATCGACTATGGAAGAATTGGTGCGTCGTCAAAATTTAATTTTGGACACAAGTTCCAAACTCACATCCTATATTTCTGATCATAGAATCGATAAATACTTTCAATATATTTTCTCTGAATTGAGTGGAATCGAAATTGGAACTGCCGAAGAAATATTAAATCAACTTTTAGAAAAAAAGATGATCACACCTCCTCAGAAACGTATGATCATCGATTTTCTTGAAACTGGAAAATTAGAATTATAGTATAATCTAACTTTTGCTAATTTAATCTTATTACCTAACCTGCAATTTTAATATTTTTTGCCAAATAAACACTAAACAATAAACTAAAAACAGAAATCATTCCAACCAACTCGTAATTTAAGAACTGATGGTCGGATGTTTGCACTAAAATCAATCCAGCAACGTAAGAAGCTGCTCCTGAAGCAATCTGTTGAATGGCAGAATTCACTGACATAAAACTACCACGAATACGAGGTTCGACAGCTGAAGTTACCATCGCAAATGCAGGCACCATTCTTCCTGAAACTAAAATCATAAAAACAGTTGTGATGACGAGAACGATAGGCAAAGAGGTTTTTGTTAAAGTAACAACTAATACGATGGGAATAATAGCCAATATTGATATGATTTGATATACTTTCAACTTTCCAAAACGATCAGCAAGTTTTCCAATCAGACGACTTGTAAAAAAAGTAAACAAACCACCAAAAAAATATATATAAGGCAATTCATCGACCGCCAAACCAACATTAGATACTAAAAATGGACTTAAAAAAGGTATAATAGTAAATCCACCAAACATTAGAAAAACCATAAAAATAAAAGGTGCCATATGGTCTTTTTTTAAAAGCACTTCTTTGAGTGATTTAAATTGAGATTGTTTTGGATGTTCATCGGAATCTAAATGATAACGGATTGCTGGTAATACCTTATAACCGATTGGCAAAATCAAAAAACCTGCAATTGCTAAAGATAAAAACGGGAAATGCCATCCATACCGATTGGCTAAGGATAAACCGATTGGAATTCCAATCACAGAGGCAACAGAAAAGGAACTCATCACCACACCGGTTGCTGTTCCTCGTCTAAACACTGGAATGATATCTCCAATGATGGATAAAACCGTTGCTCCAATCATTCCACCAAAACCGCCAGCAATGATCCTTGCAAAAAGGAAAAATGGATAGTTAGGAGCAACTGCACATAATAAAGTTCCAAATGAAAAACCAAAAAATAAAACGAGCAAACTCATTTTACGATCAAAGGAATCTAAAAACAAAGCTCCAATTAATCCGAAAACACCAGCACTGATTGAATAAGAGGATACAAGTAATCCGAAAGCTGCGGAATCAATTTTGAAACTCTGCATAAATACTGGTCCTAATGGCATCATGATGACAAAATCCAGGATGTGCAAAAATTGGAGTGCAGCTAAAATAAAAATTATGGCTCTTTCTTTTTGGATGGTATGAAGCGGATGGGTAAGAGGTTGGCTCATAATACGAATATTGACCAGGTAGTCAAAATTGCCAAAACAAATTATTTAAGAATTGCCAAGTTTTCGAAATTGAAATAAATTTCCCATATGAAATATGCTTTAATTACAGGTGCATCGACAGGACTCGGAAAAGATTTTGCCCACTCTTTGGCAAAAAAAGGTTACACTCCAATTTTGGTAGCAAGGAGTGCTGACAGACTCAAAAGCCTTGCTAGTGAACTCAAACAAAAGTATGGAGTGGAAGGAGTTGTCATCGCTGAAGATTTATCTCTACCGAATGCTGCGGAAAAAGTTTATAAAGCAGTCAAAAAATTAAATCTCAATGTCAATTGCCTAATTAACAATGCTGGTTATGGACTCAATGGAGAATTTCACAAAAATTCTTTTTCAGAAGAATCTAAAATGATCCAACTGAATGTGACAACTCTCGCCGAATTATGCCATTTGTTTTTGCAAGACATGGTAACAAATAAAGATGGTTATATTTTAAATGTAGCATCCACAGCTGCTTTTCAACCGGGACCACTGATGACAAATTATTATGCTACAAAAGCATATGTACTTTCATTAAGCGAAGGACTTGCTGAAGAAGTAAATGGATATGGAATAACAGTTTCATGTCTTTGTCCTGGACCTACACGAACAGAATTTTTTGAAAGAGCTAATATGTCGGGAAGTAAGTTAGTAAAATCATCTTTTTTGGCAATGAATTCACAAGATGTTGTTGAAATTGGTTTAAACGCTTTGTTTGCAAAACGAGTAGTGAAAATTCCAGGGTTCATTAACTTTTTGTTGGCAGAATCCATAAGGATCACTCCCAGAATCATCATTCGTAAAATTGCAAAATCATTAAACAAAGTTGGATGATTTGACCAAAGTACATTTCCACTTTTCGGATCGATTTGGTTTACTTGGTGATCTAAACACAGAGAATCCGATTTACCAAATCAAAACAGAAAGAATTGAGGCAGGAAAACCAATCATAGATTTAGGAAATTCTAACCTAACAGAAATGGGATTAGAGTTTCCACCTTCCGTATTAACGCACATACTTTCTAATTTGAATGCTAGCATTTATGAGCCAATAGCAGAAGGTTTAGAATCAACTCGAAATGAAATTAGTTCCCTCTATCTAAATCGTGGAATCCAAGTAAATGCTTCTAGTTTTCATTTAACAGCGAGTACATCGGAAGCATATTCATATCTATTTAAATTACTCACAAATCCAGGAGATGAAGTTTTAACACCTAACCCAGGGTATCCATTATTTAGTTTTCTGATTGGGTTAGAAAATTTAAAGGAAGTACATTACCAATTAAAAGAAAATCAAAGTGATGGTTCTTGGATTTACGATGCTGAGACGATTGCCAATTCAATCAGTACCAAAACCAAACTCATTGTTTTGGTCAGCCCGTCGAATCCAACAGGATCCAAAACAACTGAAACCTTCTGGAAAAAATGGGAATCATTTGGAATTCAAATTCCAGTGATTGTTGACGAAGTGTTTGAAGCATATGATTTTTTTGGAGAACCCCATCACCTTCCCTCAAACCCAAATTTTCCTCTTTTTGTTTGCCATGGTTTTTCCAAAATGTTAGCTTTGCCTCAAACCAAATTGGCTTGGATTCTCAATCTTTCTCCTGAACCAATCAAAACAGAAATCCAAAAGAAACTCAGTTTCATTGCCGATACTTACCTTTCTGTAAATTCGTTGGTCCAACTTGCAACTAAAGAATTGTTACCATGGAAAACAATGGTTCAAAATCGAATTCGAACAAGAATTATGCGAAACTATTCAATCTGTAAAGATTTTGTGAATCAATTTTCCTCTTCTAAAAAGATACATCCAATAGAAGCAGGTTGGTATTTTTTACTCGAACTAAATCTTGATAAAAAAGATGAGAAAATTGTTGGAGAAATTTTATTCAATACTGGCGTTTTATTCCATCCTGGTTCTTGGTATGGATTTTCGCATAACAGATGTATTCTTGTGATATCTCTCGTTACGGAAGAAGAAATTTTAGAAAAAGGACTAAACTCTCTTCAGTCCTTTTTTAAGTAATTGATAATTTCTGATTTTTTGGCTAACGCATCCGCCTTCCCTAATTCATAGGTCTCTCGAACCCCTTTTGGATTGGTATAATCAAAAGAAGTGATGGGAAGGGGTTTGGATGGTGTGATGAGGAAAGTACGGGCAAGTAAATCTGGATTCTTTCCCACGATGGTATTTGGCTCATAATGGATACCGATGATTTTTGCTTTTGGTGCAAATGTTTCGATCATCATATTATTTGTGAGTCCTCCATCGAGGTAATATTCATTGCCTACTGACTGAAAGTCTACAATTGGAGGAATGGATGAAGAATTAAGTATAAATTGTTCAATGGTTTCTGGATTCACAAAGTCTTTTTCTGTGAAATCAACATCTTCCATATTCCATTTTTTAATGATTTCCGCGGTACGATTAGCTGGAATCCCTTCTGACCTATCTCTATCATCTAATATAAAGGCCCTTCCTGTTTCTGAAATCAACCTAGCCAATCGAAATTTATTTTTAAGCGAATCCTCTTTTGGATGGGCTTTCACGGAGTGGATCCAGATTTTTGCTCCCGATTCCAAGACACGATCAAAACGCATTCCAAATCGAATGGTGCGTCTATACATATCTTCATGAGGGAAAGTTGATTCTCCTCTCAGTAAATTGGAAAAATGAAAATTACGGGAATTCCGTTTTGTGATTTCTTCAAAGTATTCAACAGACTCTTCTTCTGTTTGTGAAAGGATACAAAGTGCCATAGCAGCACCGGCAGAGACACCTGATAATTCATTAAAACGAACTCCCCACTCACGTAAGGTTTTACCAACACCAAGCGCATAAAAAGCCTTACACCCACCACCAGCAATGGCAAGAGAAGCATCATACGTTGGAAAAATCTTGACTAATGTTTGTAAAACTTGTTCACGCACACCCATAAATTCAGCTATCTCTAATCCCCTTCCCAACGAAAGCATAGTGTATTGTTTTCTCCCAGAAACCTGTCAAAATACAAACTCGCACGACAATCTTCTTCCGTTGCCAGAAAGAAGTCATACCCTCCTGCGGGGTATTTGATTTTACAACAACCTTTTTTGTCTTTTCGATCAGGTGGTTGCCTTACCGATTTATCTTGGCCTTTTAAGTCTCCAAGTGTTGGAGGTAATTCCTGCCTTGGGTCTGACCACAAGGTCGTTATTGTAACAAAGATCAGGAAAAAGGGTAAAGATGTACGCATTCTACACAAATAGACTGACCCCCAAAGGTTCCAGTTCTATGAATTTATAAAAATAGTGAATTCTGTTCAACCGTATAATCTGTATTTCGAATCAATTGGAAATATTTTTCTTTACCCTTTTTGAACATAGTGGATACTCTGCACACTATTATCCATTGGGGAAATCAATGAACAACACAAGACTACAATACCACGCCACTGGCGGACAACTCTTCATATTATTTTTGAAGAATATGTTTCTCACGGTAGTGACTTTGGGGATTTATAGCTTTTGGGCTCGCACCAACGTACAAAAGTTTATGGCTGAAAATTTGGAATGGGCTGGGGAACGTTTTTCGTTTCACGGAACAGGAAAAGAACGTTTCATCGGCTTTTTGAAAGCAGCAGGAATTTTTATCGTATTGTACATTGCAATCATGATCATCCTATGGATTGCCAATAAAATCCCTGTCCCTTACTTTGCAACAATCGTTGGTATTGCACTTTACATTGGAGTTATTTTAGCATTGGTTCCCATCATCATTGTTGGAGGGCGAAAATACATAACATCACGAACAGGTTATCGTAACCTTCGATTTGGTTTTGATGGAAAAATCTTAGAAGTTGCAAAACTTTATGGGAAAGGGATTCTACTGACAATCGTTACTTTAGGAATTTATTACCCTTGGTTTTTTGCTGAAAAAGAAGCTTATATCCAAAGTAAAACTCGTTATGGAAATACCAATTTTGGATTCTCAGCTGATGGTAAGGAAATTTTCTTTTTGTATTTAAAAGGATTTTTGCTAAGCATAGTCACACTTGGTATCTATTACTCATGGTTTTTAGCTGATGTGCAAAATTATATCTGGAATCGAACGAGTTTCCAAGGTAAAAAATTTAGATCTGATATCACAGGTGGGAAGATTTTTGTCAATTTTCTGATCGCATATTTGATCATTCTATTCACACTAGGTATTGGATTTGCTTGGGCTGTGGTTCGATTGACGAAACTCTTTATCGAATCAGTCAGTTTAGAAGCTGAAGTTGACTTCTCAACAATTTCTGCCCAACCAGATACACAGGCAAATGCTACCGCGGAAGGTTTGGAAGCACTTGCAGAGACTTTAGAAGCCTTCCTATCATAAACATTGTTTCAAAATCAAACATTTACATCACGATATTTTAATGGTGTCTCGGCGGTCCCAGAAGAAGGGACCGTTCTTGTCCATGGTCAAACCATTCAATTTACATCTTTTGATACTCATCATAAATTAACCATATCTCAATTCGCAGAATTTTCACAGACGCATAAAGGTTGTAAGCTGATTCTCCTTCCTGATGAAAGGAAAGAAAGCCCCATTTTAGAAATTTTTTGTACGAAAGAAGAAACCAAATTATTGGAAAAAATTTGGATCCAAAATAAAAAATCACAAAGCCATGCAAGTGCTCTATTTTATTCCATTCGAGAAATGAATCCTATTGTACTTGGGATTCTTTCTTTACTCATCGTAACGATAGTTGGCTTTTTTTACTTTAAAGGATTGGAGTTTGTTACGAATTTTATTCCTCTCTCAATGGACAAATCCTTAGGAGATTCGGTACAATTGAAGATGGAAGCACAGTTTCAAAAATGTGATACAAAGGCAACCGATCGTTTTTTCTCTGAGGCATTAAAAAAAATTGTTCCAAAAGATAGTAAACACAAATTCGAAGTTTCAGTCTTAAGTTCGACAATCCCAAATGCATTTGCATTATCGAATGGCAAAATTTACTTTTTCTCTGGTTTGTTAAACGAAGCCGACTCACAAGAGGAAGTGATAGGTGTTTTAGCACATGAAATTGCACATGTGGAAAAACGACATCATATGCGAAATTTGGTAAAAGCAGGTGGAACATCACTTGCAATCAGTTTGGTGGTAGGTCCTGGACTGGGAAACATGGAATTTTTAGAAACCTTTACTGAATTAGGTTCCACTATATTAGTTTTAAAATTTTCAAGAGATTTTGAAACGGAAGCTGATAAATCTTCTATCGAATATTTAAAATCTCAAAATATGTCAACAGATGGTTTACTTCGATTTTTCAAAAGAATGGAAGAGTTGGAAAAAGGAGAATCTGATTCCGAAGACAAGGATGAGGTTTCCAATGCAAAAGATGAAAAATCAACTACAAATCAAATAACAGATTTTTTAAGCACACACCCTGCAACAACTGAAAGAATGAAAACATTAGAATCCCTCATTCAAAAAGGTAAAAAAGGAACAATTAAAAAAGTAGTATCAGATGTTACTTGGAAAGAAGTTCAAACTGCTTGTTTGGATTTTAAAAATTCTGATTCCAAGTGATCATAAATTTCTTTGAGTGTTTCGCCTATACTGTGTTTGTTGGTCCAACCCAGTGATTTTAATTTTGTATTGTCACCAAAAACTCTGGAAGTTTCAGATACTCTAACTCTACTTTCATCCACAGAGAATTGAATCGATTCGCCAGAGTACTTTACCAATTCTTCGACCATGGAACGAATACTATGTTCTTCACCAGAACATATATTGTAGATTTCGCCTGATTCCCCTCTTTCGATTAAAGTCAAATATCCAGCAACGATATCACTCACATGTGAAAAATCACGTGTAGGTTCTAAATCACCAACTGAAATCATTTTTTTACCTTGGTGTTTTGCTTCGATAATTTGAGTACAGAAGTTAGGTATCACAAATTCTTTTCGTTGCCCTACCCCGATATGATTGAATGGTCTAGCAATCACAACGGAAACATAAGGACTATATTCTGCATATTGTCGACAGTAAGATTCTGCCGCTAGTTTGCTGCCGGCATATGGATTCACAGGTTTCGGAAGTAACGTTTCTTTGAGAGGAAGTACTTCTACGTTTTGTTTTCCATAAACATCTGCTGAGGAAATGTACAACATCTTACACGGATTTTGCAATTGGTGAAGGGTTTCTAATAGGTTTAAAGTTCCACCCACATTAATTTCTTCTGTCTCCCAAGGATTGGCAATCGCATTGGGAACAAAGGCTTGGGCAGCTAAATGGATCAGAATATCGGGTTGGATTCTCTTCAGTTGATCGGAAACACAATCCCTGTCTCGTATATCACCTTCAAAACAATGGATTTCATATTTGCCATGGGAATTAAGCGCAGGAAGTAGATAACTTCCCACAAAACCACTGGCTCCGGTGACTAAAGTTTGTTTTTTTTTCATATATAAGGGAATTTTCTGATCTGACCCTAAGATTTAGTTGCCATTCTTCCAATTTTTCAAATCCTCTCAACAAAAGAAAGAAAACTGTGGAAGACAAAAAGAAATTCAATCCATCCCCCTTTGTCGAAATCAGAGACCCACAGCTAAACGTACAAGAAATTGTCGAATCATTAGAATCCAAAATTCCATTGGACCCAAACCACCAAATCCATTGGTCGGAACTCACTAAAATCAGCTACAAACCAGAATCCCCTCTCGGATTTAGAAAATTTGACCCTGCGGGAACCGCACATTTATTTGAAAAGGGAATCTCGAGTCCAAAGTTTTCCAATCCGAAGTTTTGGTACATTCGTGGCCCTATCAAATTTATCATCAATCGAGTCATTTCGGTCTATAGCCAGATTGATAAAAAACTTTCTGAAAATCGAATCCGAGCTTTTTTCTCTGTGCTCCATGAATTGGTGCGTTTAGGAAAAAGATTGGAACTTATTGAAAGAAGATTTGATGGTTTTTACCGTGATCATTTATTAAACTCGAATCAAACTAAGTCGCCTAATTTTAGTTGGGCAACAGAATCCTTTTTTGTGGATGCAGGCATCAATCCAAATTGGAATCTTACTATAGATGATTTAAAAAGCTCAAAACAAGTTTTAGTTTTGTTTCCTGAATGGGGTGAAATCCTTAAACAATTATCAATTCAAAAAATTCCATTCCAATCAATTACTTCAAATTCAGAACAATATCAATTGATCAAAAATAAAATTTCGCATAACATACATTATCTCGAATCAATATTCCCTTTATCACAACTTAAAATGCAAAATTTTGATGTTCTAGTTTATTTGCCTTTAAATAGGTTTCCAACTTATTTCATTGAAAGAATTTTTGCTGAAATTTCCTATTTGTTAAACAAAGGAAACCATTTATATTTTTCTGTATCCATCCAACCTGGGTTTGATAATCGACCATTTAGAGACCTACAAATATCCGAAATCAATTTGGAATTGTTACCAAATTATTTAAACACATTAGGATTTAATTCCTTAAGAGATCTATCTGTAACAGAAGATACAAAGGTATTCCGATATACAAAATTCTAAAATGAATGTTTTCCAACATTTAGATGAACTAAAAGATTCGGATGGTGTCGGAAATGATGCTATCGGTTTATCTGAAGTATTTCAAAATTTAGGTTATAAAACACATTTCATCACTAGGTTACCAAGAAAGGGAAAACCACTGATCAGTGAATTTCACTTAGTGGATTCATTTAATCATCCAACTCATTCCGAAGACATCCATATTCTCCATTATGGAGGTTCTGGTTATCCCTACACATTATTTCAGAACTTACCTGGCACAAAAATATTAAGATTTCATAATGTAACTCCTTCAAGATTTTACGAACATACAACAACAGAAGATATTTTTCATGCAATGGAAAAGTTTGAATCACTCTCTTATTTAGAACTAGCAAGTTTATCAATTTTTTGTGACTCAGTGTGGTGTGATTCTCAATTTAATTTCGAAACATTGAGTAGTTACAATTTTCGAAATCCATTTATTGTTCCGATTTGCAAACAATACCAAACTTTTCAAAATTCGGCTATACATTCAAAAAATAAATTCTCTATTGCTTTTGTTGGTAGATATTCACCTCAAAAAAAATGGGAAGACTTAATCAGTTTTACTTCTGAATGGTTAACTGAATTTCCAGAGGCTGAGTGTTATTGTATTGGATCCATCATAGGAGCTTTTGATGGTTACTTCGATCGATTAAAAGAGACTGTCAGAAAGCACCAACTCGAAGATAAAGTACATTTTATCATGGGAAAATCTGATTCTGAAGTTCTATCCATCCTAAATCAAACTAGTGTTTTCGTATCCATGAGTGAACATGAAGGATTTTGTCTGCCTATCTTGGAAGCGTTTGGATCTGGCATTCCTGTATTTGCTTATGCAGCTGGTGCAGTGCCGGGAACGATGCGTAACGGGGGAAAACTTTTTTTTGAAAAAAACGTTCCATCACTTGTGCAAACCATAAAAGAAACCCTACTCCAGAAAGAAAAATATGATGAAATGATTCAAAGTCAATTTTCTGCATTAAAGTATTACAATGAATATCCTTTTCCATCTGTAATCTCAGGCATTTTACAAAGTGGTATCAAATGAACATTCATCAGTTTTCAGCAGGATTCCAGTTAGGTGATGCAATCTCTCAGGAGATGTTAGAGATTAAACGTCTATTAGCAAAGGAAGGTTATCAAGGAAATATCTACGCTGAAAATGTATTGTCCAGTGACCGTAAGTTTGCAGAAAAAATTGCAAAAGTGAAAATTCAGGAAAACGATGTAATTGTTTACCATCATTCCATACACTCTAAAGTATTAGATTTTTTATTACAATATCCAAATAAAAAAATACTAATTTATCATAACGTAACGCCAGAGAACTTTTTTGAACCTTATGACCTACGTTTCAGTTATCTACTTAGAAAAGGTAGAGAAGATTTGGAAATCATTCGAGAAAATTTCCAACATTCTTTTGCTGTCTCCAATTTTAATTTGAGTGAACTCATTCATTTAGGTTTCAAACACGCAAAACATTTTCCACTACACTTAAATTTTCAAAAATGGGACCACAATCACATTGAATCAAGATTAAAAACATTTCAATTTCCATCCTTCCTATTTGTAGGTAGAATTGCACCTAACAAATGCCAAGATGATTTAATTCGTTTTGCGAGAACTTGGAAATCGAATTTCGGAAATCAGTTTTCTCTACGTATGTTAGGTTTTTGTAACCCCGACCAACAATCTTATTTAGATGAACTCAACTTTATGATTTCACAACTAGATTTACTGAATGAAGTAAAAATTATTTCTTATGTCGATGAAACTATGGTAAAACAAATTTACCAAGAAAGTAATTTGTTTTTATCAATGAGTGAACATGAAGGATTTTGTGTTCCATTATTGGAAGCAATGCATTTTCAGATGCCTGTAGTCGCTTATGCTGCTGGTGCTGTTCCAGAAACGCTTGGAAATTCTGGAATTCTTTTTGAAACTAAAAACTTTGACAAAATAACGAGAGATATTAGTAAAATTTTTACCAATACAGAATATCGAAATAACCTCATTTATCATCAAAACTTAAGGCTTGATGCTTATTTAAAATCTACGAGCATTTTACCTTTGTTAGAAGTTATCAAAAATTAACGATGGCAAAAATTCTACTCATTACACCACGATTTTTACAAAACGCATCAGGTGGTGCAGAAAAATTAGCCTTTGATTATGTAGAGATATTATCAGAGACACATGATGTTACAGTTTGTACAACTTCGGCAAAAAATTATGTTACTTGGGAAAATGAATTTAAATCAGGAGTAACAAACGAAAATCGATATAAAATCATTCGTTTTGAAGTTAGGAAAAAACGAAATATTGATTACATGAATAAAATACTAAATCAATGTTTGGTTGCGGGTGATGCGGTCTCAATGAAAGACCAAATGAATTTTATAAAAGAACAAGGTCCCTATTCTCCAGACTTAATTGACTATGTTTCAAAAAATCAATTTGAGTATGATTTGGTCATATTAATTGGATATTTATATTATCCTGTAGTAATGAGTATCCCTTTGCTCAAAATACCATTTGTAATTGTTCCGACTTTCCATGCTGAACCTCCATTCCGATTACCGATTTATAAACAAACATACTTAAATCACTATGTCTATAGTTTTAATGCACCTGAAGAATTAGCAGTATACGAATCTTATACGAACCAACGAGCAAAGGATTACTTTTTAATAGGTACCTACGTCGAAGATCAGTTTCAATCTAATCAATATTCAATATCTAAAAGTAATACAATCCAACTTTTAACAATTGGTCGAATTGAACCAGCGAAAGGTTATCCTGAACTATTCCAAGACTATCATGATTGGAAAAACCTAAGCCATCGAACGGATGTGAATCTCAAATGTTTAGGTTCAGTGTTTTCAATGGATATTTCAAAAGAAAAAGAGATTCTATTTTCAGGATTTGTATCAGAAGAAGAAAAAATTTCTGAAATTCAAAAATCCTATCTTTTGATAAATCCATCAGCTTATGAAAGTTTTTCTATTTCTATTATGGAATCTTGGCTTCAGGAAAAACCTGTTTTGGTAAATGCTAACTCATCGGTAATGAAAGGTCATTGTATTCGAAGTCAAGGTGGATTGTATTATTCGGATAAAATTTCATTCCAAAGAATGTTGGAATACCTTTTAGAAAATGAGAATCTGAAAGTTCGATTAGGAAAAAATGGTAGAAAGTATGTACTCGCTAATTTTTCAAAGGAAGTGATTCAAACAAAACTCAACCAAATGGTCAATAAACTACTCGGTTGATTTGCCCTTCAAACTCTGCTAACAAATACTCATGTACGTAACCATTACTTGCAAGTAAACTCGGGATCATTATGGAAAAATCATTACCGTCCATAGAAGTTAATTTTCCCTTTGCTTCCATGACGATGAGTCCTGCAGCTGCCATATCCCAAGGTTTTAATCCTAATTCGTAATAACCTTCAAATTTTCCTTCAGCTAACCAACATAAGTCTAATGTTGCGGCACCTGTTCGTCGGATACCTCTCGATTTTTGTAAAATCGATTTGTAATATTGCATAAGTGTATCCAATGATAAATTTCTATCATATGGAAATCCCGTCACAAAAAGAGAGTCTTTCATCGACTTTGTCTGGGAGACTTGGATTTGTTTTTTTTCGCGAAAGGCACCTTGGCCCTTGATTGCATGGTAATACGTATTTAGTTCGGGAAAAAAAACCATACCAATTACAGGTGCCATTGTTTCTGTTTCGACAACTCCAACAGAAACACCATAGAGCGGTAAACCATGAGTATAGTTTGTTGTGCCATCCAAAGGATCGATTACCCATGTATACCCAGAACTACCTTCAATGGCACCACGTTCTTCTGATAAGATTCCATCCAAAGGAAAATTTTTTTGGATCTCCTCAAGGATCATCGATTCTGCTTTAAGGTCAGCTTCTGTTACTAGGTTGTATAAACTTTTTTCATCTACTTTTAAATTTGATTCCTTGTGTTTTTCAACGAGGAAGTCCGCAACATTCGGTAAAAAATTTAGAAAATGATAGGATCTATCAAGTAATTCAGAATGCATTAATACCCACCAAATTCGATGTTTTTCTTCATGGCGGTGATCTCAACATCTAAATTTAGGGTTTCATCAGCATTCAATTTATTTCGAACTTGTTCTGTAGTTTTGATCACTTCACTTAACAAAGAATTGAGCTCTGATTTTCTCTTTTCTGCATCAGGAGCATTTGTATTTTGATTCACTCTGATGTATTGGCTCAGAATTTTGGAAACAGTTTCTGGAAAATAATTTAGGAATTGTTTTGCTTTCCGATACGAAAGTGGATCTTCAGCTAGTTTCACTCTTAAATCTGAAAGTGAATGCAAATATTCATTACACAGACTTTGTAGGTTTGTATCCGTAAGTAATTTTGCATCTTTTTCAGTGGATAATCGAAAGGAATCCAACTTTTCCATTTGAGTTTTATATTCAGAAAATTCTACTTTATCTTCAAATTTTTTCTTTAACTCATTCCAATTTTCCTTGGTTCGATTAGATGAAAAGAGTAATGGAAAAAAACTAAATGGATAATGGTGTGGTTTTCCTATTGTTGTTCGATAAATCGCAATTCCTAAAAAAACAACATGCAAAAAAGCCATAAATACGTAGGAGAACACAAGTAATACTCGGTCATCACCAAACTTGGTTCCAAAGCCAAAATATCCAAGAGAAAGGAGTGCTTGTAGATACATTGCTTCTAATGATTGTTTTGCGGAATAGGATGATTTACCACGAGATAACCACATCACGAATGGATAAATCATTGCTCCAAGTGAGGAAAAATAAAAAGGGAATGGCAATAATGCCATAGGATAAGTGAGTAAAGTAGAGATATGGGCCCTTCTGGCCCACTTTTTTTCTTCTTGGTTTTGTTCCAATTGTATGTCAGTCATTCTATTTAGATTCCAACAGTTTTTGTTTGATATCGGATTCGATTTTGATCATCTCTTGTTCCGCCAACTTTCGTTTTTGACGTCCGTCTTCCTGGATTTTTAAGGTTTCGGTAATCGTTTCAATCAATTGTTGGTTCACATTTTTAAGTGTTTCAATTTCAATGATTCCTTTTTCTGATTCTTTTGCAATCTCAACTGTACCAGACTTTAACATCTCCGCATTTTTTTGAATCAAATCATTTGTGGTTTTTGAAACTTGTTTTTGTGCTTCCAAGGCTTTTCTTTGTCGCATCAAACCAAGAGCGATCACAATTTGATTTTTCCATAGTGGGATTGTATTTAAAATTGAACTTTGGATTTTTTCAACCAACACTTGGTTTCCACTTTGGATCAAACGGATTTGTGGGCCAGTTTGCAGTGAAAGGATTCTAGTTAGTTTGAGATCGTGAATTTTTTTCTCAAAACGATCCACCATTTGCACCATATCTTGGTACTGTTGGGATGCTAAGGTATCTCCTTGCGCTTTTGCTTTTTCCAACATTTCAGGAAGAATTTTGTCTCGTAACTCTTGGATTTTTTTGTCACCTGCGGCAATGTAGATTTGAATTTCTTTGAAATATTCTAAGTTCTTCTCGTATAACGCCTGCAATAAAGTTATGTCTTTTGTGAGATTGGTTCTTGCTGAATGCAGTTCATCAACAATTTTTCCAATTTGAGATTCTAGATCTTCAAACTTTGCTAAAAATTTTCGAGAAACATCAAACAAACCACCGATCAATGGGATTTTAGAAAGAGTACTTCCTTCCCCCGCAAAACTATCCATGTCCAAGTCTTTGATTTTAAATAATAATTGATTTAACAAATCACCCGCATAACCAGCATCCTTCGTTTTAATTTCAGCTAAAACTTTATCCGCAAAATCAGATACCTTGGCTTGGGCAGAGGATCCATAAGAAACTATGTCATTTGGATTATTGAGTTTAATTTGTCCGGTTAATTCCTCAACTTTTTGAATGTCTTCTTTTGTCAGTTGAAGTTCCGGGTCATTTGTTTTGAGTTCCAGCGAGTCCATTTGTATTGATCCTTTATCGTTTCTCCCAATGATAAAATCGTTTTTTAAAATTGAATCAAGCAGAAAAATTCATCGTGCAAAAACATGAACTAGGAAATTTATTTCTTCAAAAATAGTGATCCAAAACTACGGTTTGGTGACAATTTAATTGCATGGATTGTTATACTCTGATACATTCCACAAGAAAAATATGCTAAATACTAATTTGAAACTACCAACCTTACTCCCACACATTCTTACTGTTGATGTTTGTACAATTGAAAACTCTCTGTTAGACCAAACAGAAGTCCGAAATTTACTCCATAAACTTAGATGCCGTAACCACCTACACTATTTGATCATCAAATTCTTAGTATGCACTGGTTTATCTTTACCTGAACTCATCCATCTGAAGGTTGCAGATTTTAATTCAGAAATGAATCGTTTCCATTTAAAGAACGGTGGTCGCCTTCGTAGGCGTCATATCTTTCTTGAACCCAATTTTGCGATCGAACTCTATCGGTATGCGTGTGAGTTTTTACCAAGTGATTATCTCTTCCCGGGAAGGGATGGAGTTTTGCGAACACGTACCATACAAAAAATTCTCAAAAATGCAAGCCGTCTCATCTCTAGAGAAATCCATATTCCCTTTTTAAGAGATGTGATTGCTCTCGATTTGTACCAAAAAGGTTTCCCCGTTTGGGAAATCCAAGAATTTTTAGGCCATCGGACATCACGTTCCACTCGTCAGAGGATTATGTTGCATATTCCTGAAGCAGAACACAACGATCCTCGACTTTTTACGAGAAACAGAAACCAAGCGGCGTAAAAATTTCTTGAACCTTTGGTGTTTTCAAAGATTCTAGTCTCCAAGTAGGCTCGCTTTGGAAATAAAAACCAAAAAAATCGGAAAGCACACACTCGTTCACCTCAATGGTCGTTTAGACATTACACATTCTGATGAGGTTGAGGCAAAATTAGCTGATGACGTGCAAAACGGGGAAGGTGACATCATCATCAACCTGGAGCTTATATCCTATATCTCCTCTTCTGGGATTCGTATCTTTGTGGGTATGGTTCGAGAACTCGACAAACAAGGAAGAAAACTCAAACTCTGTTGCATCACTCCACCTGTAAAAAAGGTTTTTGATGTTGTGGAACTACTCGATTTGTTTGAAGTTTTCGAAACGGAACAAGAAGCCGTTAATTCCCTCTCAAAGTAGAACGAACGTGGCTTACGCCTCGTTTTTATTCATCTCCCTTCTCTATTGTTTCCAAGTTGGTATCAACTTAGGAGTATTGCCTGTTGTATGGCCAGATGAGGTTTTATTTTATTCACCTGCCATCTCATTTGCGAAGACAGGACATTTAAAAACCGAGGTCCTCACTGGACTCATACCAGGAATGGAATCCAAAACATTATGGATGCCACCCGGTTATTTATTATTTTCAGGTTTTACATTATCTATTTTCCCTGATTCGTTAATCACCCTTCGCATAGCGAATGTTTGTATTATTTACTTAACTGCACTTGGATTTTACATTTTACTCAAAAGGCTTTCGATTTCCGAGGTTGCAGCTCAAATTGCTTTCGCAAGTGTAATTTGGGAACCTCTAGTGTTTCGATTTGGAACTGTCGCTCGGATGGAAGCTCTCACTGCATGTTTTTTTATACTAAGTTTACTCTTTGCAACAAACAAAAGTAAATCGAATTGGAATCCTTTTTATGCTGGTTTGATGTTGTCGTTTTCCGCATTATCTCATCCTATTGGTGCGTCTTTTGGACTCATCACTCTCTTTTTAATATATCAAAATTTTGGTATCAAAAAAATAGTTTGGTTTTTGTTAGGTGGACTTTTGCCAATATTGGGTTGGATTTATTATATCCATCCCAATTGGGAATGGTTTCAAATTCAGTTTGGTGCTCAACTTACGAGAAAACAAAACCTTCTCAAAACTTTTACATTCATTGATAAGTTGAAGATTTTTTCATTTGGTTTCGGATTTCCTAAAATTCGATTGGTGATCATCTGTTTGCAATTAGCAAGCTTAAGTTTTTTGACTTTCAAACATTTCCAAAACAAAACAAATCGAATGAATTCTTGGAATTTATTTTGGGTCTGGATTTTGTCTGTTTTTGTAGCTTTGTATACTTCTTCTGAAGGTTGGTATGTATACCATAGTCTATTCCCTTTAGCTTTTGGAATGGCATTATTACTCCAAGAAAAATCATTCTTTAACAAAATTCCATATATCGGGATTGTAGTATCCTTACTTGCAATGATCTTAATGGTTTCGATCCATTGGTCAAAATCGGATGCAAACGAAATCCAAACTTTGCATTTTCAAAAGATTGAAAAAAGTTTAACAAATTCAAAAGCACTATACATTCAAAGTTTACCAGACCCTTATTTTTATCTCAAATCCAAACGCCCCGATTTGGATATTCTAGAATTTATTCCTGGTGAACTGGAACTTCCATCAACTACTTATATCAAAACGATCCATTCTCGTGATAGTTTTATCTTTTATGATGAAAATCTGATTAATGAAACCATCAAAGAATATTTAAAAAACGGGAATTGGATTCGGAAAGAATGGGATATACCCGTTCCATCAAATCATTGGTTACATTACAAAACGATTGTATATACGAGAAAATGAACCTGACAAATTTAAAACATTTCTTATGTTACTTTGTTTTTCAGTTTAGTTTCCAATTTTGTTACCATTCAGATAAACCATCGCAACAATATCTGTCTTTATTAGGAGCAAATTCTTTGAATCGTAAAATCACAATTGTTGGAGATTCACTCGCTCAATGGTCAGATGGATTTGGCCTGAAACAAAAATTACCAAGTGAATTTACTGTTACGGATCTTTCAGTCGCTGGTTACTCTACAGAAGATTGGTTACAAAATAAAAATCGTTTGAATGAGATTCCAACTCAGATTTGGATTTTTGAATTAGGAACAAACGATGCGATGGTTTATGGAACCTCTGGTTATGAAACTCGCACACGTTCCTTAATTGATTTTTTGCAAAACTCTCAAAATTCGATAGTGTATCTTACCCTAATTCCAAGAACAAATATGGCATCGATACGGGAAACAATACGCACCAACAATGAAACTCTTCGCCAAATCAAATCTCAAAAACAAAATATAGATATAATTGATGTAGAATCAGTATTTGAATCCTACAAGGGTGATGTACCATTGTATCCGGTCTCAGACCCAATTCATCCAAACCAAATAGGCTATGAAATTATGGGTGAGTTGTATCGAAAAAAAATCTTAGGAATTTAAATCGGCTAAAATTTTTAATCCTTTGAGAGTCATCATTGGATCAATTTCATCAAACACTTGGTTATGCGAAGCATGGATCGTTGTCACAAGACCACCTGTTCCCACTACCACATAATCACCAGGATGTTCTTCCTTGATGGCTCTTACAATTTCTTTCAAGAGGCCAATCCAACCAAAGAAAAAACCTGCTTGGATAGATTCTACAGTTGATTCTCCCAATACACGAGAAGGGGAACCAAATACAATAGGAGGGAGTTGGGCTGTGTTTCTCGTTAAGGCATCCATGGATATTTTTAATCCAGGAGCAATCACACCACCTATGTACTCTGGTTTTTCGCTAATCACACAAAATGTAGTCGCAGTACCCAAATCAACTAAGATGGCTTTTTTTCCAGGATAGGTTTTAGCACAATAGGCAGCATTGACAAGTCGATCCGCACCAATTTCAAAAGGTCGAGGGTAACTGATTCCAAAGTTTAAATTCATTTGGTAGTGAACACGGAGTGGATTTACATCAAACCAATCCTCTAACATTCTTTCTACAATGGGATTGAGCGAAGGCACAACACTAGAATAAATTGCCTTTTTGACTCGGTCTGCTTTGACATTTTCTTGGGTCAAAAATCCCTTTAGAAATAGACCTAATTCATCCGAAGTTCGATCTCTTCGCGTAACAGTTCTTTTGTGAAAATCAGGTGTCTCCTGACCTTCACGAAAAACTCCAAACACTGTGTTAGTATTTCCAACATCGATAACTAATAATAATGGTGATTCTGTCATTTATATCATCCGAAATTTTGGTGAAGTGTCCATAAGCTCAATCTTTTGGCCAGTTTCAGTCATAATCAGAAGGAATCCTAATTCATCAATTCCCAAAACTCGACCTCTTACGATTCTTTCATCCCATTCAGTCTCAATGACTTTGTTCTTTAATAGAGAATGATCTTCGATCCATACTAAATCTTTTAAAACTTGGCTTTGGTCTAGGAGTGTGATCACAGCTTGGTTGATTCCTAAGACCAAATGATTGACAAATCTTTCTAAATCGCCTTCTCCCAACTGAGAATCACACAAAAACGTAGCTTTCTCTTTTAAATCCTCTGGTACGGATTGTCCAAAAAAGTTGAGTCCAATTCCGATCACAACATCATAAACACCATTGATAAACTCAGATTGAACTAAAATTCCTGCTATTTTCTTTTCGTTTTTATAAATATCATTTGGCCATTTGATTGTTGTATCTGCTTCTCGTTCAGGAAAAAAATGGAAAATTGTTTTGAGTAATGCAGAAGATATAAAAATCGAAAGTAAAGGCAAAGAAATTTCCGCCGCTGAAATTCTGATTTTCCCAGAGAATATCAATGGTTCTTCGCCTAACGACTGCCATAAATTTTGGCCCCTTCCTTTTCCTGCCGTCTGTTCTTCTGCAATCACCCAAGATCCAAAAGAAACTTCCGGATTTCGGATCCATTCGTTTGTGGAATTTACAGACTGTAATCTATGACCTAGTTCAGGTTTTAAAAGTCGATATTGCATTTGAGTCTATTTCCTATATGATTCCGATTGACGAAACCAAAAAATAGATTAGAGTCATAGTATGAAATTATCTGGAAATACAATTTTGATTACAGGCTGTGGAATGGGAATTGGTGCTCTAACAGCAGAACGATTGGCAAAAGAGGGAAACGATATCATTGGAGTTGATATCAACCAAACCCTTTTGAAAGAAATCCAACAGAAAGTGGAATCGTTCGGCAGAAAATTTTATGGTTATGTTTGTGATCTTTCCAAAGAAGATGATATCGGAAATCTCATTAAAAAAATCAGAAAAAATAAACTTAGTTTCCAAGTATTGATTAATAATGCAGGGATTGCGCCTAGTGGTCCTTTTGAAGGAAAGGATTTTTCTGTTTGGCAAAAAGCCTTACAAATCAATGTTCATGGACCAATGAAATTGGTTTATGAATCTTTGCCAATTCTCAGAGAACAAAAAGAAGCATGTATCATCAATTTAGCAAGTATTGCTGGCAAGTTTGGAACAGAAGGAACTGTTACTTATTCCGCAACCAAACATGCCATGGTAGGATTCTCTCAAGCGTTAAAAATGGAATTATATGATACTCAAATTGGTGTTAGCTGGATTTGCCCATCAATGGCAAAAACTAGAATGATTGATGGTGTCAAACCTTCCTTTTTTACTCCTGTTATTGAACCAGACCAAGTGGCAAAGGCAATCTGCAAGGCGATAGTGAAAAATCCTGGTGAAGTCCTGGTCCCTTCTTATCTCAGGTCTACTATCGTGATAATGCCTGCTCTCTTTCCTAAGTTTTCACTCTGGCTTGCGGTAAAAACAAAAGCGTCAAAAGGTTGGTTACTTGCCAACAAGGGGCTTGAGAAAAATATTCCTGTTTAGAGGATAGGTTTTATGCACATTTCTGAGATCCTCGGCAAAAAACAAACTACTATCAGCTTCGAATTTTTCCCTCCAAAAAATGAGGAAGCATCAGAGGATTTGTTCCGAAATATCCAAGAACTCTCTCAAATGAACCCTGCTTATGTGAGTGTCACTTATGGAGCAGGGGGATCAACTCGTGACCTAACACACGATTTAGTCGTCAAATTACAAGAGCAGACTGGTTTAACAATTGTTAGTCATCTTACATGTGTTGGTTCTACCAAAGAAGAAATTGGTGAAATCCTAAAACGATATCAAAAAAGTGGAATCCACAATATCATGGCTCTTCGCGGTGATCCACCAAAAGGCCAAAATGAATTTCAAAAAACAGAAAATGGATTCGAATACGCTGGAGAATTGGTAGGTTTCATCAAAGGGAATTATCCAAATATGGGGATTGGAGTTGCTGGATTTCCAGAAGGCCATCCTTCCACGCCCAATCGTTTAAAAGAAATTGAATACTTAAAATGGAAAGTTGACCAAGGTGCTGACTATATCTGCACACAATTGTTTTTTAATAATGATTCTTTTTATGATTTTGTAGAACGATGTGAGATTGCTGGAATCAAAGTTCCAATCATCGCTGGTATCATGCCAATTACTTCCAGAAAAGGTATGGCACGTATGGCAGAATTATCACTTGGTACAAATTTTCCCGCAAAACTTTTGAAGTCATTATCACGTGCTGAAGATGATGCTTATGCTGAAAATGTTGGGATCCATTGGGCAACGGAACAAGTCCGTGATTTATTAGATCACAAAATTGCAGGTATCCACATGTATACACTCAACAAATCCAAGGCCACACGCAAGATTTACGAATCACTCGGGATCCGAAATTTTGATCGTATCGTTTGATTCTTCTTTTGGTTTAAAACCAATGTATTGATTTTGGTGCCAGTAACCTTCTAGCACCAAACTACCTTTTGCGTTTGTGATTTTACATTTTCCATTCAGTTCATTTTGAGACCAAGTTCCTTCCAAAATGAAACCATCTGCAAAAATATATTTTCCGAACCCATCTCTTTTGCCTTTGAGATAATTTCCGTTAAACTGATCTCCATTGGCATAAAGATAAGATCCTAATCCTTCTTTATAACCATATTTGTATTCACCTTCAAAAACATCTCCATTAGCATATCGATAAATTCCAAAGCCATGTTTGGTATCTTCAAAGAATTCACCTTCAAAAAAGTCACCATTTTCATAGGAAACGGAGTGTTTACCGTTTCGGCAATTTTCCCCTTCGCATATTTTTTGGTTCGACTTACAAAAGACAAAAATGTAAAAAAATAAAAATATAAAGTATTTAGAACGCATGGATGGCTTACTTGAGAAAATTTCGTCGACTAAGTGTATACATGCTCATATAAAACTAGTTTGAAATTAAGGCAATCCATATGTCACAAAAAAAAGCACTTGTAGTTGATGATAGCACGGTCACCCGATTGATGATTCGGAAAATCATTTCCGAAAAACACCCCAATTGGGAGATTTTAGAAGCTGAGTCAGCAGATAAGGCAAAATCCATTTTACCAGACCATCCAGACATTGATTTATTCAGTTTGGACCAAAATATGCCAGGGACTATCTCCGGCTTAGATTTAGCTGAGAATTTAAAATCCAACTATCCGAATTCAAAAATAGTTTTAGTCACTGCAAACATCCAAGATGCAATTAAAAATAGAGCCAAAGATCTGGGAATTGATTTTGTCGAGAAGCCAGTTACACCTGAAAAAATCATACCTTTGTTGGACAAAATATGAACCACTTAACGGAGTTAGAACGAGATTCATTATGTGAACTTTTTAATATCAGCTTGGGTGGAGCTGCAAAATTGATGAGTGAAATGATCTCAGATGAAATTTTACTAACTGTACCTAGTTTAAAACTAATCACCGAATCAGAAGCAAAAAATTTTGAAAACCTAGCGAACAAAGATGTATGCACCGTTGAACAAAAGTTTATTGGTGATATTGGGAACGGATCCGCATTTCTATTATTCCATAAAAGTGCTAGTTTAGAAATCGTAAAAATGATGATGAAAGACTATGTAGCACTGAATGAAGTATCACAATTTGAAAAAGATGCACTCAGTGAAATTGGTAATATTATTCTAAATGCAATTTTGTCAAATTTGGCAAAAATGTCCAATTACAAAATAGAAACTCAAATACCTGAATTTTTTTCAGGAAAATATGAGGAATTATTATTAAATCGAAATCCGAATCCAAATGAAGACAATTCTATCTTATTAGTGTTCATCGACTATCAGTTAAAAGGTAAAGAAATTAAAGGTTATATATTTTTTATTCTAAATTTTGACAGCATTAAAAATTTATCCAGAGTATTAATTGAAAAGTTAAAGTAGTGAGTTCTTTAACCGAAAAACACTTATTAACAATTGTAAAAAAATCAGGAATAGGAATTCTGATTTTAAATCAAAACTATGAAATCGTAATTGCCAATCAATGGTTTCTAAAAGGTTCCAATCTTTTAGAACAAGACCTTCAAAATAAATTAATATACGACGTCTTCCCTGAGTTAGTTGGAACAAGGACACTTAAATCAATTGAACAATGCATTCAATTTTCACAGTATTCTATACTTACTCACACTTTAAATCCATACCCATTTCCATTATACGAAAATGAACAAAAGATGTTGAAAAATGATAGAATTTATCAATACTTACACATCATACCAATATCAATCGAGGATGAAACAAATTCATTTTGTATGATCCAAATCTCGGATGTTTCTCAACAAGTAACTAGGGAGAAATTATTACGCGAACAAATGGTAGTTGCAAAAGAAAGGGAAGTTGATGCAAAAAAAGCATCTCAAGCTAAGACAGATTTTTTAGCGTCCATGAGTCATGAAATTAGGACTCCACTCAATGCTATTTTAGGAATGGCTGATACCTTAGCCGAAACAAATCTTTCTGAAGAACAAGTTGAGTATTTGACAGTCCTACGTAATTCAGGAAAAGCATTATACAATATCATCAATGACATCCTTGATTTATCTAGAATTGAGTCAGGTAAATTAGAAATCGAATCCATAGAATTTTCAATTCGAGATTTATTAAAAGAAACTATATCCCTTTTCTTAATGAAAGCAAAAGCGAAAGGTATCAAAATCAATTATAGTGTGAGTGAAACTATTTCTGAAACTATAAAAGGTGATTCCACTCGCATCCAACAAATTTTGATTAATTTAATTGGAAATGCCATGAAATTTACTGAAACAGGAAGTATCAGCGTAAATGCTTCATTAGACAACAGTAATAAAGTATTAATCCTAGATGTAGAAGATACTGGAATCGGTATACCAAGCGAAAAATTACATTCTATATTTGAAAGTTTCACCCAAGTGGATAGTTCTACTACAAGAAAATATGGTGGAACAGGTCTTGGTCTCACAATTACAAAGAAATTAATCTTAATGATGAAAGGTGATATTTTTGTAGAAAGTAAACTTGGTAAGGGATCAAAATTTTCCATTCATATCCCGTATGAAGGTTTAGTAAATAGAGATTCGAATATCCATCAACATTGGTTAGACTTAGAACTGCCAGATCCAGACCATTTTCCTAAGTGTAAGATTCTTTTAGCAGAGGACTCTGAAGAGAATGTCTTCATCATTAAAACTTTCTTACGAAAATATCCAATTGAACTTGTGATTGCAAAAAATGGTATCGATGCATTACAAAAATTTCAAAATGAAAAGTTTGATATTGTATTAATGGATATGCAAATGCCTGAAATGGATGGGTTAGAAGCGACAAAAGAAATTAGAAATTATGAACAAAATCAAAATGTAGATCCACTTCTTATGGTTCCTATCATTGCAATTTCAGCAAACGTACAAAAAGAAGATATCAGCAAAAGTTTTTTAGCTGGAATTACTTCTTACTTATCCAAACCAGTTCGTAAATTAGAAATACTAAAACTCATATATTTTTATTTAGCACTTTGAGAATTTAAAATTCCAAATTTACTTTCTATTTTAAGACTTTTTCGACAGCAGTTTCAGGGTATGCTTCCGAAACAATCCCTTCATTTAACAATTCATTTGCGATTTCGACGGATGGATAACCTGGTTCCGTTTGGAAACTCACAATCCGAGGAGAAAATTGTTGTAAGAACACAATCTTATATTTTTGAGCTATTCTGGAAAGGGAATCGTTAGATTGGTCATTTTTGAATGTAACAATAATAATACCTGGCAAAACAATATTGGGGCCATAACCTGCTCCTGTATTGTAAACTTCAGTAACTTTAGCTGGAATATTTGATTTGCGTTGTTGTTGGCTGAGTAATGGTTTACCAACTTGCCTTAAATTCCAACCACCTTTTATTTTAAGGTTTCCCAAACCTTTGTTTTGCGAAGAATTTACATGGTTTGGTTCAATGAATTCTGCTTCCAAATTGGAATTTCTATAAAATGTTTTTTGAACTCCACCTTCCGTAAACGTAATTTGGTTTGGTGGTTCTTTCGCGTTTAAAGGTTCCCATAAAAAAAATGTAATGTAACCAAAACAAATCAATGTTAACGCCAATGAATTTTGGAATCGATTGAAGGAATTAAGATGTCTGGTTTTCATTGTTTACCTGCCATAAATTTTCAATCGTACAGACTGGATGGTTCCAGTATCACCGACCGATCCATCATAAACTCTAATTGTCCAACTTCCATTTGGATTTTCACCAAGCAAACGAGTTAAGCCAAAACGATAGGTGGAGGAACCAGTCATATTGGCTATGGATGTACTACCAGAAGTACAAAGGCTGTTATTAGATGGATTACGACATGCATGTACTTCCGAAAGAACACTCACAGTTCCGCTGGGTGAAGTAATTGTAATTTTTAATTCCGGAAAATATGTATGATTCGTTGTAAATTCAACATCAACAAACTCAATATAGGAAATGGATGAGGAAACTGAATATGATGCATTGGCACCTGTTACCAAGTCATTGTCTGGAATCGATGTACCTGGTGTAATTGAACTCATTGTTTCCGTTTTAAGTGCCGCACCGATCGGAGACCAAGAATTTGAACGGACTAGCAACTGTTGGGCATCAATGGCACCAAATCCATATTTATGGTTGATATTTAGACCAGCTGCATTGGTAGTCCAATCTGTATCTGATGCATCATTTTTTCTGGCCGAATAAGCAACTAACTCGCGTACGTCTCTCCATGTTAGATTGGGATTTTTGCTTAGGAGTAAGGCAACCACTCCTGCAGCTAACGGAGTCGCAGAAGATGTTCCATTGAATTTTTTCGTATAACTTGAATTGGTATAATCACCGGATGTGCCACCTGCATTTAATCCATTCACCCCAGTGGCATCCGTTGTTGAAATTGCTGTTGTATAAGCAGTTGTATTGTTCCCTTGAGTATGGGCAACGACCCAAAGATTGGCACCTGACTCAGAATAGGCTGCCTTTTTTCCATTCTCCCCAATTCCACCTATGGCCATAACTCCATAATAATTTGCCTGCCCATCATAATTCGCATTATCAACTAATACAGGTGATGCGACAGTTCCACCATTGGCACCATTCCCTGCTGCCCAAAGGTAAACGGTTCCTTTTCCCCCACGTCCGAGAGTTACACCTTCATTAATTCCTTGTTGCCATAAACTGCTAGATGGCCATAACCAACCATAGACGTCTGGGGATCCCCAACTATTGTTTGAGATATACACTCTCCCTGATTCATTGACCATTGCGCGGTATTCATCGGAAGTATAGATGGTTGATTTTTCTAAGATATTGACACCAACCAATTTCGAACATGGAGCGGCACCACGAAGACCAATTGCATTGCCACCTCTTGCACCAATCACTCCTCCAACTGCAGATCCATGAAAACTATTGGAGTAAGAATGGGAGGGATTGAAGGTATTGTTAAACATATTTAAGCCACGGGCTGTGACAGAGATATTTGCACTTAAATCTTCATGTCGAATGTCCAAACCATCATCGACAACACTAACGATCACTTGGTTTCCAGAATAACCTTGGTCCCAAACAGATTTGACACGTGCATCTTCGCCAACGGTGCCACCGAACTGTCCAAGATTTTGCAGATGCCATTGGTCGGAATAAAAAGGATCAGTATCAGAAGAAGAGAAAGTACAATCCACTTCCCTTGCATTGAGAAGAGAATTGATCAGAAGCAGTAAAATTAAATTATCACTGAAGGGATCATTCTTTTTGACAGGATTACAATTCCCAAAAATCAAACTGAAAATCAGGAATGTAACCAATCCAAACTGTCCAAATTTCATGAAACCATTACCTTACCATTAGGAATAACAACCAAGGCAGATCATTCAATCGAAATCTGTGAGAAAAAAACTTTTTTTATGCCTTGGCTTCCGCTAATCTTTTAGACCGATCTTCTTGGATTAACGCATCGATTAATTCATCCAAATCCCCTTCCATAATGGCAGGGAGATTATGACTCGTAAATCCAATCCTATGGTCTGTACAACGTCCTTGTGGAAAATTATATGTCCGAATGCGTTCAGACCTATCACCCGATCCAACCTGTGCTTTTTTTAAAGCATCTGCACTTTGTTTGGCGGTCTCAGCCATTTGATCGACAATCCTTGCACGTAAAACACGCATTGCTTTATCACGGTTTTTAATTTGAGAACGTTCTTCTTGTGAAGCGACAACAATTCCAGTTGGTATGTGTGTGATCCTAACAGCAGAATCTGTTGTGTTAACGTGCTGACCACCTGCACCTGACGAACGATAAACGTCGATTCGAAGGTCACTTTCTCTAATCTCAACTTCTTTCTCTTCTGCTTCGGGAAGAATGGCAACAGTTACAGCAGAAGTATGGATCCTTCCGCCTGATTCTGTTTCAGGAATTCGTTGCACACGGTGTGTTCCCGATTCAAATTTAAATAAATCATATGCCCTATCATCATCCAATGAAAATACGATTTCTTTATAACCACCAATACCAGTCGGGCTCATATCAATGATTTCTGCACGAAGGCCTTTTTTATCTGCATATTTGTTGTACATACGAAACAAATCTGCACAAAATAATCCTGATTCTTCCCCACCCGTTCCAGCACGGATTTCGACAAGGATACTTTTTCCAGAGTTTGGATCGGGAGGTAATAACATAATTTCGAGTTCTTTTGCAAGTTCCTCTAATTTTTTTTCCCCTTCCTCAATCTCTGATTTTAGCATAGAATGCATATCTGGATCATTTTCGGATTCTAATAATGATTTTGCATCTTGGCAGTCTTTTGTAATTCTTAAATATTCATCTGCTTTTGTATATACAGGCGTTAGGCGAGATCTTTCTTTCGATAGATTCTTCAAAGTATCCGAAGCGGTGGCCTTGGCGAGCTCATCCTCGATACGCAGGTATTTTTCTTGAATTTTTTTCAATCTATCTATCATGTCTATGGAAAGGATACAGAATGCCTGTTTTTGATAAACCAAAATCTAACGAGGATTTAAGAAACCCGTGAACGAACTACCATCTCAGGGCAAATCCAATGGATTTTTAGAAGGCCTCATCGAATTATTCGCAGGTTTTGAGGATTATCGTAGTCCCTATGCTCCCACAATCCAACCTCCCGAGGAATTATTGAATGAGCTTGTTCAGAATGCTTCTTTTAAATCGGGACTCATTAGTGCTACTTGTTCCCTACCCCCAGGCCCTCTTGGAATACTCAGCATTCTACCAGAACTCTTAATGGTCTACCGGATCCAAGGCCATCTCATCATGGACATTGCAGCTCTGTATGGAAAGGAAGTTCAGGTGACAAAAGAACTTCTTCTTTATTGTTTATTCAAACATGGAGGAGCTCACGTTTTTCGCAAAATTATCGAGGAATCAAGTTTTAAAATTTTGATTCGCCCAACAACCGTTAGAGTATTTCAAACAGTACTCGAAAAGTTAGGAATCATGATTTCTAAATCGATCATCCGAAAACAGTTTGCTCGTTGGGTGCCAATCGGTGGAGCCGTAGTCACTGGAACATTTGCCTATTATGATACAAAAAGAGTTGGGAAAACAGCGATGGAACTTTTCTCAAAGGAAATTCACTCGGATGAAATCCGAGAAATGTTGGAGTCTCAGTGAAATTTTATTTCATCATAATTCTTACTTTTTTTAATTTCAGTTATTGCCAATCAAAACACGAATCGTTAGTCTCGGAAATTGAAGACTTAATCTCAAAAGAAAAATACGAAAAAGCTTTAGTGTTATTACAAGATCGTTTGTCAGCCAATCGATCCAACGCAGAAATTCTTTCTAAAAATAAACCAAACCAACCCCGCCTCTTTGCATTATCAGAAGATCGAACCAAAATCGTATGGACCGAAAACAAAACGCTTTATTTCAAAGATTTGGTGAATGATAATCGGAATTCAATTGAACTAAAACTTCGACCAGATTCCATTCAACTATCAGCTAACGGAAATTATGTTGTTGTTCAATATCCATTAAAACAATATGGTGGTTGTGCTTTGTTTGGATATTCAACTTTGGATTCTTCATTAGAACATGAATCAATCGTTCATATTCCATGTAAAACAGGTATGGCAATTTCGAATTCGGGAGATTTAATATTTTATTTTTTTGAAAATCAGCTCTTTGTAGAAAAAACTGGGAAAAATTCAAAACCCGAAAAATTCCTTTCCAGTGATTTGTTTCCTTCTCCTTATCCAAAATTAAAAATACAATATCATATATCTCCTATTGGAAATGAATACTTAGTTTGGTCAGGTGTAGGTGGAGCTTATCATCTTTTCTTTCTAAACATCGAATCAAAAAAAGTTTCTTTACTCTCAAAGGACATCGTCCTACCAAAATTTTATTATAACAATGGTAATTCAGGATATGTAGTTGGTGGGAAAATTGGAGACTTGTATTTAAAGGAAGTGAACTACCAACAAGGTAGATCACCTTCTATCAATCGTGGAATTGCAATTGTAACTAGAGAAGCTTATTCATGGCGACTTACAGGTAAGGATGAATTCATTACTACCAACCAAAATGAACCGAACCAACCGATGAAATGGAAAGTAACTGGTAAAAAGGAACATTTCCCATTTTTTTTAGATCGGTTATGGGGAGTTGCTGGGGATAAAATCGTATACGAAAGTATACGTGGTGAACTTGTGTTAGATGATTTAACGTTTAGCGAAGAAGACTGGAAAGTTTATGAATATTTTAAAAAGGTGAGGAAACTGAACGACGGTTAAGCCGCTTGGTCTTTCTCTTTTTTAGCTGAAAAAATATCACAAGCCTTATATAGATCCTGAACACAATGAGATGTCAAACGACTCAGATCTTCCGATTGTAAACGATCCTTCGAACTTGGACATACAGAAAGGCCTTTCGCATACAATGGGCATTTTACGTAGAATTCGTTTTTCGGAAGGGACTTCTGTGGCATAACTCTGAAAATTTTTTGTGAATTCGGTGCCCTGTCAAACGGATTTTAATGGAAAAGCTAAAATTAAAATCTCAAATTTTATCGATTGTGAATCTATTTTTAAAAGTACAAATTTAAGATTGTAGGGCTTTCTACCGAAATCGCTTGGTCTTCAAAAGTAAAATCTCTCAAATTGAATGTTTTTCCATTCCAGTGATTTTCAAATAAATGCCCAGATAGAAACACTTGGACCAAATCTTGCGCGCGTGTCGATTTGATGTACTTAGGCATCCCCTCTTGTTTCCAAATATTCGAATCTGATAAATCTTTATCTGACCACTTCATATTCGGAAACACAGCTGATGGAGAAATTAATCCATCAATAGCTTTTCCACTTAGCCGACTATACAAACTAGATTCGAAAACATCTTGTCCAATAAAGATAGCCACCTTCCAACCTGGAACAATCCAAATGCGCTCTTGGTTAGTTTCTCCAGCAGAATATACTTTGAGTTCCTCTTCTGTAAGAATGGATTTTTTCACAATCGGTTCCATCAATTTTCCATCTGCCGAAAATGGAATAGCAACATTGTAAAGAGGGCCATTTGGATCTAATACTAAGTTACCTTTTACAATTTTTGGATTTGGAAGGACAATCGTTCCGCCTAGAATAGGGACATTAAATTCTTTTGCTAAGTTCGAAAATGTTCTGACATACACTTCTGACATCAATTCAGCTTTGGATAATAGTAAGTCTTTTATCGTAAAATTTTCACCTTTTGTTTTAAGAGCTTCTTCCAAAGTGTCAGAACTAAGGAACTTAGATTTTTCGTTTAGAAAAACTAGGCCCGATCCCAAATGTTCAGGAAAGATAACGATAGTTTTGCGATCAAAAATCCCAGAAGATTTCCCTTTGATTAACGTTTCTTCGATTCTTTCACGCCACCATTCTTCTTTTACATAGTCTTCTGGTTTTAATACTAACTGTATTCCGACTAAATTACCATACTTTCGATCCGTTCCATTCGTTTGAATGGTTACATCATTCCATGATTTTTCTGGTTTTTGAATTTCTTCATCCACTTCAGGTTTGCTAAAGTTAAAATCAAATTTAAGATCAAAATTAAAACTAAAGTCTGTTTTAGGTGCTTCTAATTTTGGAATTGGAAGATTCGTATCATGTTCTTTTATGAAAGTTGCAGAAGCATATCCGATTCCAAAGAGAACGATAAATAATAATATTTTATAAGGAGGCACATAAAGATTATGCATATTGATTTAAATAAAGTTGGACAGCATCCAACATATACTCCGAAAAAAGTGTTTTGGGATCAAATGAGTGAATGTTTACCCATTCCATATAATCATGTTCGTCTGATAATTGAACGTTCCCTTGTATTAATTTAGCCTCATATGCAATAATGATACAAGGGAAATTTCCTTCATTAACCATATGTTTATGAACAAAAATTGGTCTTGGGTTTACTTCAATTTTTATACTTTCACCCAATTCTTCGTTAATTTCTCGGTATACACTTTCCATCCAGTCTTCGAAAAATTCGTCTTCATTCATCCTTCCGCCAGGGAGGTCACCGTGACCAGATTTCTGATCTCGTAATACTAATAACGAATTTCCGTCTCTTAAAAAGAGCTTTTGGGTAATTTGAAAAAAACCGTGTTTACTCACAATAAATTTCCCCAAATATCAATTTGATGATCAACTGCATATAACTCCGGAGATGGAAGTTTTTTTGTTTTGTATTGGTTAACCATTCCTAAGGATACACTTGCTAATTGCGAAATAATCGGATCCATAGATTCTGTTGGTACACCAAAAAATAAAAAGTTAACAGGACTTCCATCACTGATTAGGTATATTTCTTTTTCTAAGTTCATCTCAGGAATTTTAAAAACAATTTTTGAACCTAAATCCATTTGTGTTTGTGGATCCAATATACGTTGGAATGTAATAGAAAGATCTTTATCTTTTAATTTAGGTTTTTCAATCGTATTTAATTCATTTGTCCATTGAATGAAGTTTGCAAACTCAATTGTTTTTGTCGATCCTGAAGCTAAGAACAACTGTTTGTGTTCACTTTCCAATATCCAAGTTTCAAAGTCTTTAGGTTGTAAAATAGACTCACCAGTTACACCAATGACCAAATCGATTTTAGAAAATTCTGTCTCAGTAATTGCTTGAAATGATTTTTTAACATATGTTGATTCAATTTCAAATTTTCTATCAACTTCCAAAACATTTAAGTTTGATTCATGTAATGAACCACCAATTAGATATTTCTTTAAAAATCCGCCAATATTACCTTTTGCTCCAAGGATGAGTATTTTTCTTTTTGATAATACTTTACCGATTCCATGTAAAGTATTTTCAATTGCGTTAATAATGGAACGTGCTACTTCTTTGGATTCTTCCAAAGTTTTTTCTTTAGAAACTGCAATTGAATAAGCAGGTAAAACAAGTGATTTTCTCTCCTCTTTAATTTTAGTGAGTCTGTCGAAACCATTTCTGGTATGCTCCACTGATCCAATCACATGTTCTTTTAAAATTTCCGAAAATTTTCTATCAAGTAATGATTTGTTTTTTCCTTCGACCCAAAATTCAGAAAGAACTTCTCCTAATGTAACATCATTTAATGCAAATTCATTAAGAACTGGAGCAACATAACCACCATCTTCAATCAAAATGATTTTTTCTTTCTTCTCAACAAGTTGTAATAATTGATTTAGAAACAAATAAGTAGACAATCTTCGCATAGCATCGAAAAAACCTAACTTCGCCTCTTCCAATTTATGCCGAAAATTTGCATGAATCTCAAAATCACTGTAAAGAGGTGAGACACCATAATAAGGTGTATTATTTTTCGTGAGCTTAAATTCTAATCCCGCCATGTAAAACGTTTCAGTCGGAATATCTAATAAAATATCTAAGTAAACTGGAGGAATATTTCCACCATACTTTACAAACGCAACATTTAACGAATTCGCCTTCAATCTTCTGAAGGTTTCAATTAAGGAAATGATTTCAGACGTTATGTGGTGAATGAGAAAAATATGTATGCCTTCAAATGAAAATTTGTGACCTTTGTTATTTGCAATGGTTTCAAGTATAGGCATTCTCTTTAAATAGAAATTAGGATCTACTAATGTCCTTTTTTGATTAAAGCTAAAGTTTAATACTCTATCGAGTCTAGAGAGATCGACATAGATAGATGTTTTGCCGATGATTGCTCTTAAGGTATTTCCTTCTTTTATTTTTTTTGAAGCTGATGAATCTTCTAAAAGTAAAAAGAGTTTTTTCAGGATAGATAATGAAACACTTGGATCAGAACTTAAAATGAAATTACGATATTGTTCTTCCCAATAAAAATTAATATTGGATAATTTTCCAAGAGGTGTTTTTTCGATTTGCGAAAAGACCTTACTAAAATGGCTATTTTCTTCTTCGTAAAAAGTTTCTCCTTTCTGAGCAACATTGATAATTCCATTACTCAGAGATTCACTTATCTTCGATGCACCAGCTATATACGTCCTAGAATGTACGTCACTTACCACTTCGTGAGGGATATTTTTCAAATTTAAACACCCATCTTCTCGTGAATCAATTGTTATGCGAAGAAAGAAATCTCCGATCCTATTTTGACTTTGTACTCTTTCCATCAATATATAGTATCCAGATGGATGAACAAAATCAGTATCAAATGGGAATAATAACGCTATAGTAGAATTTCTATTTGGATCTTCACCGTAAAACTCTGGGTGTATTTTTTTCGCGATCGATTGTTGTTGGAATGACCCAAATACAAATCGTAAATTTTCTTCAAATTCTTCTCTGAATAATACCCAGTCTTTTAAAATTCCAGCTCTTGCAAATACTTGAACATGTTGGATATGCATATCCACTAATTCATGATTGATATTTGGATTAATTTTATAAGTGAATGCTAAATCACCTGGTAACGATTGTAATAAGTTTCCAATTTCCTCGCCAATCGTCCGTGACAGAATGGAAAGTCCAAAAAAAATCCGAAGATTGGTTAAGTCAATTTCCCATAACCCTTCATCGACTTGATGAAGGGTTGGCCCGAGAGATGTTTTTATATTTTTTTCTGAAGTCATATGGTTATTGGAAATCAACAACTACCTTTACACTCGATGGATCTTTTGCTTTGTTATATGCTTCTTCCAATTTGTCAGCTGGGTATCGATGTGAAATTAAGTTTGTCTCTAATGATTTGGTAATTTCTGGATTCTCTCGTAATAATGATATCGCCATATGGAAATCACCACAACGCGAACTATGAATCTCTTTTCCCTCTTTAAAAAATTCACCTACCAAACTTTGATCGGCAGGCCATAGTTTGGTATTGGTAGTATCTACAAGGATCACTCCTCTTGGTCGTACCAAAGAATTTTCATGATTTGGGTTTGGTCGAATGGCAAATCCAATTTCGTTCGGGTTTGATACTACTACCACATCGAATCTTGGCAAATGGCCAGAAAAATCATTAGATGATAAAATTGTTTCAGCCGTTTTTTCATTCCCTATATAGACAGTAAAATCTTGTTTCAGTTTGGTTTTAATTTCTTCCGCAACGTTCTCGAAAACAAAAATATTTTTGTTGGTTCTTGTTTCTTTTTGCCAATGGAATTTTGTATTCTGTTCTGAAAATGGGAGAATGGACAATTCATCTACCACAAGTTCTGTTAAATGATTTATCCCTGCCATTTGTTGCCCATTTGTCGTTTTTAAGTGGACTTCTCTTTTAGCAATTTGGATGGCAGATTCAAATCCAGAAGGTGTAGATGTAGTATCATATACAATGTCAAATTTGTTTTTTAAATTTTCAACATTTGTTATGCGAAGATCAATCACATCATCTGCACCCATTTCTTTTGATAATTTGACCAAATGGTCATGGCGCGTAATTGCCGTTATGCGAAAATCTGATTGATTGGATTTGCGGTAAGATGAAAGTGCTGCAAGGATCAAACTCCCCAAACGTCTAGGGCCTAAAACGGCAACCTGGTCTCCTTTTTTCGGAGGAGAAGCTATGATGGCTTGTAAGGCAGCAGCAAAAGGTTCCATTAGGACAGCCGCTTTTGGAGAAACTCCTTCTAAATTGATGGCTGCATTTACAGGAGCGAGGATATAAGGTCCAAATCCACCAGGCAATCGATCGATTCCTAAAACCCTTCGTTCTGGTGAGTGTGTTGGAATTCCTTCCTTACAAAATAAATCTGGCTCTTTATCACCACGGGCTTCGTAAGTGTCATTGATCTCAACTACGAATTGTTTGCCTTGGTTTTCTTCGAGACCTTCTGCTAAGACCTCGTGACCGATGATTTGTGGGAGAGGAAACGGTAAAAATCTCCGATCGATATCGGTGGAACAAACACCACATGAGATAGTTTTTAATGGAATGTAACCTGGACCTAATTGAAGGTAGGGTTCACCATTTCGTTTGATTTCCCATCCGTCTTTTTGATTGCCTATGTATTCGTATTCAGCTGATTCAAAGGAGTCACTGGAGAGATAATCCTTTGCTCTAAATTTTAGATTCATTACCTATTGTTGATAAAAAATAGAAGAATGATAGTCAATGTAAAAAAGGTAAAGTTGAGAAGAAAGCCTTGTCTGATTTCTTGCCTTTCTTTTTCCCCTAATAAATAACTTGTCACAAATACTGAGAAAAAACCACCTAAGTGTGCCCAATGAGCCACATTATCTCTTGCAAAAACATTGGTCACATCGGAGTAAACCATCATCCAACCAAATAAAAATACTGGAAATGGAATCGACTTGGTTTTGGAAATTGGAAATCGAAATGGCGATAACAATGTTGCCGCAGAAGCAAGCCCAGAAATCGAACCACTTGCACCAACAATCGGTGTTTTATCTCCTAAAATAATCCCTCGCACAAATCCATCGCCTAACACTGAAAGGAGTCCTGCCATAAAATAAAACAATAACCATCTTGTTTTACCAACTCGTTTCTCTACCACCCTTCCCAGTAATAATAAGAAAAATAAATTAGATAATAGATGGGCTCCAGATCCATGAAAAAAAGTGGATAATATCCAATTAATAGGTTCGAATTCACCTGGGGTAGCTATGAAATATTCCGTAACCAAGTTTGGCGTAAAAATGGAAACAATTGGATACAATAAGAATAAAAATAATGCGAAACTAGCGGTTAATGGAAATTCCCAAATGAATGATCGCATAACTATTTGAAGGTTGGAATTTTTGCTTCTTCTGGGTTACGAAAGTAAGCTGGATCAAAATTGGGAATTCCTGATGCTAATTCGTGTAAATCGGGTTGTTTCCAAATTTGTTCGTAATAATTCAGAGATCCATATGAATCAAAATGGCTATCGTACAATAATCGTAGATATTTCTCTTTGTCACTCACAATGATTCGAATTACTTCATTGGCCATTGCTTCGAAAGATCGACTTTCCTTATCAAATTCATCAACAGAGTCATGTAATAATCCAAGCAAAACAATATATTTCTCTGCTTGTTTTAAAGATTTTAAGGAAAAAGCCAACTCCTGTAATTTCATCAAATACAAATAAGGACGTATGTTTTTTCCAATGATTAATTTTTGTTTGGCAACTGCAATTTCACGATAACCTAATCTCAAATACAATTTGGTTTCTGTTTTTTCTTTTCCATTGGCAAGCCGAGCCAGTCTGCCTAACTCAATTTCTAACTCTTCAATTTCATCTTCCAAAACATTGATGTACAATTGGATGAGTAAACCTTGCGTTCTACGTAGTTCTGCGTATGATTTTCCCAAATCCATTTGTAAATGAAGGATTTCAGATTCTATATGGTGTTGTACACATCGTTTGAAGTATTTTTTTTGGTCTTCAGTCCCACGATTACTTATAGTTGAATTTAAAATGCGAAGAAACTCGTAGTTATCCTTAAGTCCGTAGCTAACACGAATTAACTGAGTTGCTTTAGAACTGGATTGGTCCGGCGTCGTCTCTCCCATTGCAGTGAAGAGAAGCAGTAGTATTACCGAAAAACGTTTCATCTATGCAACTAGTTTCGGCCGTACAGAGAAAACATTAGCATGATAAAAAAGAAAAGACATATACGTCTCATATTCTAGAATTATGTCGAGAGGAAACTGTGCAAAAGTTAGGATCATTACCCAATTCTCCCTTAGAAGCCATTGACCAATTAAAAATGGAGATGGACCAACCAATCTGGGAAAATCGCCTCTTAGAATTGATGAAATTGGCAGCAAATAACGATAAAAACGTTTGGGCGATGATTTACCAAATTATCCGTGAAGCGGACTCAGGAAGGCTTACTTGGGGTTACCATAAGGTTTTACTATCTGGTATGGTTTATCTGTTATCTTATGTTGGAGATTCAAAAAGTTACCGTGTCTTATTGAATTATGTCAAATCTTTGGACCGTACCATCCCTATTGGTGCTATGGAATTAATTTCCGATTTACTCCCTACCTTTGCCGAACTTGACATCAGAGAATTGTTTTCCATCGCATCAAACCAAGATGAACTCAAATCTGCATTCGGAGTTTTGGCTCTTTGTAAATTGAATATGGAAAATCGTCTCACTGATGAAGAAAAAACAAATTTAAAACTGTTTTTGTTGGAATATAAGAATTTGAAATATTATTTAAACGATATGATTGAACTTACGTTGGAACAATTGAACGAATCCGATACGAGTGAACTCTTATCTGAACTTGATGGAATTATGTTATGAAAGCAGCTGTTTTACCACAAGGATCTAAATCCTTAGAAATCCGAGAATTAGAATTACCACCATTATTACCAAACCAAGTGAAAGTGAAGGTAAAAGCTTGTGGGATCTGTGGGTCAGACATTCATCTCATCTTACATGGAAAAATGAAGGCAACATATACTCCCTGTGTTCCTGGTCATGAAACTTCAGGTGTGATCACTGAGATTGGTGAACAAATCACAAAATTAAAAGTGGGTGACCGAGTTGTTGTGAGTGCAGGAACCTCTTGTGGAAAATGTAAGCATTGTTTGGCGGGGAGAGAAAATCTTTGTGAACACATTGGAGTGATTGGTTTTAACCAAAGAGGTGGTTTTGCAGAATACATCCAAACAGAAGAAAGATACTTACATATTTTGCCTGATCAAATTCCTTTTGCCGAAGGGGCGATCCTAGCTGATGCTGTCTCCACTCCTTACCATGCAATCAAATACCAAGGAGAACTGAAAGCAGGTGAATCTGTTGCAATTATTGGTTGTGGAGGACTTGGAATCCATGCTGTTGCAATAGCCAAAGCTTTGGGGGCAGGTAAAATTTTTGCGATTGATATTGATAGTGGAAGTTTAGAAAATGCAAAATCATATGGTGCCGACGAACTGATATTAGTCGAAAAAAACATGCAGGTAGGAAAAGTCCTTAAAGAAAAGTCGGGAGGGATTGACCTATTATGTGATTTTACAGGTTTTATGCCAAATATCGAAAGTTCTGTTCGTGCGATGAATCGTGGAGGAAGGATTGTCCTAGTCGGTATTGGTAGAAACAAACTCGAAATTCCTATGCCATTTTTTCTCATTGAAAGACAAATCCGAATCACAGGATCCTATGGATCAGATAGAAGGGCCATCCCTGAACTCATCCAACTTTATAAAGATAAAAAACTTAATTTAACAAAGTCCATCAGCGGAATTCACAAATTGGAAGATACAAATGAGTACCTACATGCTTTGGAAGAAAAAAAAGGAAATCCAATTCGTTTCATCATCAATCCAGAACTATAGTTTGTAAAAAATCTAAGGTATCTGTTATTTAACTTCCACGAGTAAAAAACTTAAATCATCCATTTGGTGTTTCCAACCATTGGAAAAACGAAATAGGCAATCTTGTAGGATACTCGATAAATCCTGGATGTTGTAGTAACGATATTCCCATAACAATGATTTGAGCCTATCTTCTCCAAAACTTTCTCCATGTTCATTTAATAAGTCAAATATCCCATCTGTATAGAGTAATATTTTATCCTTTGGTTGGATCCCAACAGTTTCTTCTGCATATGATTGTTGGGAAAAAAGACCCAATGGTTTTCCCTTTGCAGTCAGTTGTATCACATCTTTCTCAGTGTTTCGAATTAGGTAAAAACAAGGATGTCCTGCATTACTAAATGTAGCTGTATAAGATTCTGTATCGATAAAAAGATAAGAAGCGGTAATGAAGAGATTTTTTGTTTTTCCAACCAAGTGGCGATTCATCAGGTGAAATACCCTTGCTGGAAATTGTAAATAGGGACCTGCACCTACGAATGCCATTTTTGACATGGCAGCTACCATTGCGGAAGAAATTCCATGACCAGACACATCTGCAATTAAAAAAGCCCAATTACCCATACTATCTTTTGTATGGTCAAAATAATCTCCCCCAACAGATTCCAAATTCTGAGAAAATCCAATGATACGAATTTTATCGTCCTCATTGTATTTAGAAGACAATAATGATTTTTGTAAGGCATGTGCTAATGCTAAATCTTTATCAATTTGAATCAATCGTTGGAGTTCTTTATTTTTTGTTCGCAGTTCGGTGTTCATTCGATTGATTGAATGCAACAATTCCCAATAATGTTTGAACACATAATATCCAAAAAATCCCAACATTAGAAAAAAACCATAGTGAATGAATCGAATTTTGTAGTTCAAAATTTCTAAATCCACAAGTGTATCATGGAGTCCTGCAAAGACGATGACAAGGATGCCTAAGATAATTTCTCTAATTTGCCGATTCCCTTTCAAAAATACATAGATAGAAGATAAGATGGCTACGATTGCTTCCAATACAACAATCCAATTATAATCTTCCTCACTATTTAAAAAAGAAATTCCTAAATCATAATTACGAATGATAGACGTTAAAAAAACAAAGATGTGTAAAATCGCGATGAACTTAAAAACTTTCTTAAAGAAAGGAGGAAATACTGAGATCAAAAATAACAAAAAAGCAAAAGGGAAAAAAGTGAAATTGAGAAATGTTATTGGAATGATATACGAAGCATACTGACGTAATGAAAATCCAACAAATCCATTTAACACTTCGATGAGCGAAGCGGACAATAGCAGAATTGAAAAATTTAAAAAAATCAATTCTTTTCTGCGCAAAAAATAAAATCCCATGAATATAAAAGATAACACTAACAATATCGGGGAAAAAAAAGTTTTAGAAAGATTTTCCATAAACAAATCAATCAATGCTTTTGTATGATTTTTAAGAATAATGTCACGATCTAATCCAATGAAATTTTTATATCGAGATTGGAATTGAATGTATATAAATCCTTTTGGTTCAGGACTAAGAGGAATCAAGTGTGGAAATATAAAATCAAAATCCTTTGAAATATAAACATTCTCTTTTCCTTGGAAAACTTTAAATGTTTCCAAGGCAATTTCCGTAAATAGAATTGGGCTTTGAAGTTGTCGTATGAATTGATCACTAAATTTGATATATAAATATTCTTTTTCCTTTTTCTTAAAGCCTAATGATTTATCAGAAATTGGTAACCATTTTGATTCTTGGATCATTTCTGGGTCTAAAATTTCTTCAGAAGACCAATAATAGTACCTGTCAATCAGATAAATAGATTGTTGTAATTGGATTTCTTGTTTGCTTTCGGAATGAAGGTCAAAGCAGTTTTGGATAAAAAAAATCAAAAGGAAAAAAAGAACAAATTGAATTGGAACCAGAAAGGATTTATAAGGTTTGACTTCTTTCAATTTTCAGTTCCTATAGGAAAAGCAGGATTACGTTCAATGAATCGCACACGATTCCAATCATTTTTTTATCTACTCCCTCTACTCTTATTGTCTCTTACTGCTCTATTGGCACAAGAGAACAAAACACCCCAACAACTCTTCATGGAAGACAAAATGGAATGTTATTCGATAGCCACAGAGATTGATGGCTTGGAATACCAGAAATCTCTTAAGTGCATTTCGCAAGATTCAATTTGTTACATCATCCAGGGATTTGCAATGAGTTGCATACCAAGATCTGGTCGGTATCCATCAGATCTTCCCAACCTAACGCCAAAACCAACCCAACCATAATCGTATAACAGGAGATTTATGAAAATCAAAACAAAAATTAGCGAAATGCTAAAAATTGATCTGCCGATCATTGCCGCACCCATGTTCCTTGTCTCCTATCCGGAGTTAGTAGTTGCCGTTTCAGAAGCAGGAGGTATTGGGTGTTTCCCTTCTCTCAATTACAGAACTCCAGAACAGTTACGCGAAGGGATTCTGGAAATTCGTTCAAAAACAAAAAAACCAATTGGAGTGAATCTAATTTTACATAAGGAACATAATCCTAATTGGGCAAAACAATTTGAAGTGGTGATGGATTTAAAAGTAGAATTAATCATCACAAGCTTAGGAACACCAAGGACAATCGCCAAAGAAATCAAAGCAAATGGTTCCGCATTGTTTTGTGATGTGACAACCCTCAAACACGCTAACATTGTCGCAAAATCTGGCGCAGATGCACTCATCGCAGTTTCTCAAGGTGCAGGTGGACACGCAGGTGCAATCACCCCATTTGCTCTCATTCCTTATCTTAAAAAAGAAACAGGACTTCCAGTAATTGCCGCAGGAGCCATTTCCAATGGTTCACAAATGGCTGCAGCACTCTCTCTTGGGGCAGATGCTGTTTATATTGGTACACGATTTATTGCAACTCCAGAATCGAGAGCACAAAATGAATACAAACAAATGTTAATTGATTCAAGTCCAGATGAGATTGTATATACTGAAAAAATATCAGGGATCCCTGCTAATTGGTTGGCCAAATCAGTGGAACGATCACCAGATATTCTGGAAGACGGACCTAAAAAAATTGCAGCGGGACATGCTGGTGGAGAAAAAGCAATCGAACAAGAATACAAACGTTGGAGAGACATTTGGTCTGCTGGACAAGGTGTTGCCCAAATTGAAGAAGTGAAACCGGCTGGTGAGATTGTAAAAGAAATTGCAAATGAATATTTGCAAACTGTTAGCTCACTCCCTCGATAAATTCACAAAACAAATATTATGCGAATCATCCACAAAATGGTTGATTCGCTTTGAATAAATTACTTAGAATTATTGTAGAAATTACGGATCGTAGAAATCATTCCTTTTGTATCCAGATAGTCATTGGATTTATACAAACGTTTTCCATCTGGACTGAGAATCAAAAAGAAAGGTAATCCAATTTTTAATTCGGGATATTCTAGATTTGAGGCAAATGTTTCAAATATAGGATCTGTATCATAAACTTTCCATAATATCACATCCTTCTGAAGGGTTTCGTTCCACTCTTTGTTTGTCAGTGTAAGTTTCTGAAATTCCTTACAGTTAGTACACCAATCGGCATAAAAATCAATAAATATTGGCTTATTCTTTTCTTTTGCTAATGAAAGTACATCACTTTCATTTCGGTACCAAACCAAATTTCCATGTTCTTCCTTTAATTCAAAATTTGAAGTATTTGAATTGGAAACTGCATTTCCAAAGTTTTGTTTCCATAAGGATAGATTCAAAAATAAGAACAAAATGAGTAAAGCAGTGATGGATACAATTTGATAGAGAGATTGTTTCATCTTTTCGGTAGTTGTTCCCTCTTTTTTTTGAAGGTACAAAAACGAAAGAGCCACTGTCCAAAGGAGAAAAACTTTCGAGCTTAAGCCTTTCTCCAGTCCCCATAAATCAAATGCCTTTTCAAGGTATGTATAAGAAAAATAGAAAATGAGAATGGCTAATGCCCATTGAATGTATTTCATCCACTTTCCCGATTTAGGAAGTGACAATCCAAATACACCAATCATCAAAAATGGAATTCCAAGTCCCATTCCAAATAAAAACATTTTAAAAGAAGTAAAAAGGATCGGTAAAATTTTGAATCCTTCTGTTTGGTAATTGATGAGTTGGACTAGTATGGAAACAACAACAGGGCCAACACAAGGTGACGACAACAAACCTGCTCCCATTCCTAAAAAGAATGTATTCGCATAATTTACATTAACCGAATTTTTTAGATCACCTGAAAAAAAAGGAAAATATAAAAATTCAGCAACACTCAGTCCCAATACAAATAACAAAATTGCTAAAACCAATTGAGTTTCTGGAAATCGTAAAAATGAATTAAAAACTCCCCCACTGACTCCTGCAATCAATCCAAAGATTGCATACATCAACGCTAAACCAAAATAATACACGAGTGGATGAGACCATTTGTGTTTGGCGACTCTAGTTTTTAAAATTCCAGCCGTGATTGGATACAATGGATATACACAAGGAAGTAACCCGGCAAATAAACCACCTAAGGCTAAAAATAACGCTGTGGAATAAGAAAAATTGCCAGAAGACAATTGTGACTCAATGAAGGTTTGGATTTCAGAAAACATATATTTTATCTTAGAACGAAGTTGTCGCTTTCAATATAATACTACGATCCAATCTACCATATTCGGAGATTGGAAACGTTGTAGGTTTTGAAAACTGTCCTATATATTCGACACGATTTGATGATTCCCCGGTACTGTCTACATACCATTTATTGGGTTCCCCTTTTGTATCATACGATCGGACTTCCATATACCCAATCGCAAACCGAGTTGTCGGGGAAAACAACCATTCTCCAAAAATCTGTTTTCCTATATAATAGGACTGGTCAGAATACCTTGGTTCTGTGGCACCAGGTTGGAACCTTACCCAAGGTTCCCGTTCTACGGTTTCTGTTGCCCTAAGTCCAGGGTTTGGACCTCCAGTTGCGATCTCACCCCTTGTTACCAACCGAAGGGTACCATTCCCAATCCCTAACCAGAGGTAAGCCCCTTTGCCTGTTGATTCGGGAATGATCGTTCCTTGTTGGTAGGGTGCCATACGATCAACAATCTTTCCACCCAAATGTTTTTTGAACATCCCGCCAAGTCCCAAATTGATGGTATCCTTCCAAAGGAGATGCGATTCTATTGCGATGACTTGTTCTTGGTTTAATGAAACAGGTCCTTGTCGTTTTGTATTTGGATTTCCATCATCTAAAAGGCATTTGGTTCGTCCTTCCCTACATTCATCATTCGCATAACCAAATGCATTCGATGCTCGACCAAGTAGGTGGATACCTGTTTTTAAATTTTCAGTCCAGGAAGGATCCCAACCTATTTTTCCGATTACATCATAACCAGTATTGGTTGTGTTTTGTACATCTCGGTAACCTTCTCCATTGACAATTGCAGTCTGCAAAGAAAATGATCTCCATTTTCCAATATAATTAATTCCTAAATCAACAGGGTCTTTTGCAAATCCAAGAGATTCCAAAGGTGATTTATCAAAATACCGCCAATCATAATTTCCTGACCAAACAGAAAACATATGTGGAAGTTCAAACATTCCAAACTGGATTTGGTGTTTAGTTGTTCCAAGTTCAAATGTTTTTGCAAGATTTGCTCGCCGAACTAAAAATACATACGGATTCGATTTATTTCCGGTTCCGACAGATGTATCATTTGTGAGTGCGTCATTTCTTAAAATTTCGCCCCAAAATTCTGCTTTAATTCCCAAATCTTCCCATTCTTTTGAAATCGAAAACATTGTCCATGGCATGGAAAATCCAGTTTTATCGGAGGGAGAAAGTTCGTTAGCACCTGAAGCTTTGTCACGGATTCGAATCGAGGCAGTGGGAGTGATGATGGCACCTAATTTTAAGCCATAGTAGCCATCGGGTTCTTCTTTTTTGGTTGTAACCACTTCTTCACCTAATATTGGATAGATGAAGAAGGAAAACACAATGATAAACCTAGAAATAAATTTCACTTTTTGCCGTAGGTTTCATCCGGTGTAAAACTTTTATCTTCCCAACCAATAGGTTTGTGGCATGGTAGACAACGATTTAACATTGGCATTTGTTTTCTTTTTTCATTGAGTAAAACGGTTGCTCCGTCTTTTGTGATCATGTCTTTGTACTCATTTTTTTCAAGTTCGGTTGCACCTTCTTTTTTAGCACCACCAGTACCTTTTACAAAATCGATTCCATTGATGTTAACTTGTCCTTCACAAACACAAGTATAACCCTTTTTCTCTTTTTCTTCGAAAAACACTCCAAATGCAGTTCCGCGAACTCCTGCTGTTGTAGTTGGTGTGGACACTTCAAAACTTCCTTTTTTGAAACCGTTCACACGAAACCAGGCAGCGCCGTTTTGGACATAGGCTTTTGCTACTTTTTTATCGGAGTTCCATTCCTTTAAAGTAAAATCTGTGTTAGGTTGGATTCTGATTTCTGTCTCTTGGTACAAAAAGTCCACTTTGGATCCATTTCCAGTTTTGATCCGATCTCCAGGTTTTAACACATCGTTTACTTTGAGAGTTTTCCAGAGTTTAGAAGTGTCAGAGGCTGGTAAAAAACTTACCTTTCCACGTGTAAAAGTTGCGACTGCAAACTCCTCAGCAGAAAGGGAAATCGATGTTAGGAGGAACAAAAGGAGTGTTAGAGAGATTTTGAGGCTCATAATCACTCTAACAAACACAAGGAAATAAATTATCAATCAAATTCTCAAAAATAACGGTTTTAGAACCTGATTACCAAGGGATGGCAAAACCCAATTGTGATAATTTATACTCTAATTCCTCACGTTCACGGCTCTTTTTAGCAGTAGAACCTTGTTCGTCTAACATTCCTAGTTCGATCGCCTTTTGACGGGCTCCTTCTTTTCCTGAACGGTTTAGAGCGGCGATGATCTCGGAATCATATTTTGTCAAATGAAGGGCACTCAATCGATAATCCACAAATGCTTCCCAAGTATGTGGTACCCATTTTTGAACAATCTGTTCACCGATGGTTTTAGCAAATAAACGAATTTCTAGTTGGGCATGGTCATCCATTCGAAGGGCTAAAAAATGGAGTAGATTATGCAGGTCTATTTTCCAATAAGCTTCTGTATATGTTGCGAGTGGGAGGTCTTTTCTTGCTTGTTCACGTGCAACACCCAATTCCAATCTTTCATTGTAAATATCATTTGCAAATTTTTGGAATTCCGTTTCTCGTTTTGTTAGGTGGTCACCTTTGGATAATTCTAAAAATCCATCACTTCCTTGTTTATTCCCTACGGATTGTACTCTCCACTCACCAGGCAAAGTTGTTTGAGCAGAATCGATTGCTACGGAATAACGCGTAGAGTATTCATTGACATTTGCCATTCTATGACGGATCCATTGGCGCCAGGTGTCCATGGGAACTCTCACATGTAGCTTGAGTTCGCACATTTCAAATGGAGTGCTATGGCGATGGCGCATTAAATACCGAATGAGCCCACGGTCTTCATTTACCTTTTTTGTCCCTTTTCCGTACGAAACGCGTGCTGCCTGAACGATGGATTCATCTGAACCCATATAATCAACGAGTCTGACAAACCCATCATCCAAAATTGGGAATGGTTTTCCTAAAATGGAGTCTAAATCGGGAACGGATACTCTTGAAATGGATTCGAAATCAGATTGTTGCATATTAGCTTTATTTTTTAGTTCACAGGCATATGAAAAGTCGAAAATAGAGTTATAGCGTACCGCACAGGCACATAAATAGAAAGGATGCTAAATGGCACTTGAAGAAAATACGTTGGAAGATCGTTTGATCAAAATTTCCTCCAGAGAAAGTAACAAAAATCTCATGGTTAGCCCGGACAAAATTTACATTTTTCCGGTGCCAAAAACAACCTTCCAATTTTTGGAAAATATTTGGCAATCCTTCACCAATAAAATGGTTTCCCTCGTTGATTTTAACGATGATCCGATTTTTAATTTCTCCATTTTTGAAGTCATCGACCAAGACGAGATGAAAATTGTGGCCACAGCCACTCACTTCAAACTGAAAGAAATTGCAGAACGAAGGAAAATTCCTGGCATAGAAGAATACATCAAAAAGTCGAGACCCATTCATTTAGCAGATCCAAGGAACGAATCCGCACGTTTTATCCGAAAAGCAATTATTGATTTCAATAAAGGACTTCGTCCTGAAGTCACTTTTGTAAACCTAAAAGAAGAAGAAATCCATCCTGAAAAAAAGGTACTTCTTTCTGAAACGATGAACCATGCCATTGGGATTCCACTTTTTGTGAATGAAAATCCAATTGGAATTTTGTGGGGGATCACAAAAGATCCAATCGCAGAAGAACAAATTAGACCTCTCACTTTACAACTGTATTCACTATTTGATGTCATCGAATTTGTTGTGGCAAAGGAAATGGAATCCGGAAACGACCATTACATAGCCCAAAAAAATATCGAAAAAGCTGATACAGTTTCTAACTCTAGAAATCTTTTTTATACAACGACTAAAGACCAAAAAGAACCAGTAACCTCCATTATATTCAAATCCCATCAATATAATATTGAATATAGGATGGATGCTTCTTTTATAATACCAACTACTGATGGTTATGCGGTATCATTAAAAAGTTTTACTCCTGAAAAATTAAACAATACAGGAAAAAACCTACTTTTAATTCCAGGTTTTTTTTGTAGGCGATCCGTGATGGATAAACTTGCAAAAGAGTTAGCTTTAAAGTATGGATACCGGGTTTTCCTAATGGATATGAGAGGAAGATCCAGGCAAACCATGCCAAAACATGGGAAAAAAGAAGGATGGACAGTAGACAATTACATCCAAGACGATTTTCCAGAAGTGTTACGATGGATTCGTTGGCATTATCCAAGTGAAAGAACTGTCGTTGTTGGACACAGTATGGGAGGAATGATCCCAAGATTTTATGTTTCTTCCTATGAAAAGATCAAAGAACTCAAAGAGGAGTTCAATTTACCTCAACCAGAAGAATACATTGCAGGAATTGTTTCGATTACTTCGCCCAATTATATTAGTTTAAAATCCAATTTTATTGGATTGGACACTTTGAAACGTGGGTTTAGTATGCTCCCTCATAAAATGATTTCGGATATGATTCTCAGTATGGCAAGTTTTTCCATGCAAGCAACCATCCAAACCATTGATTTGAAAAAATTCTTTAAACTGATATTAAATCTACATTCCAGTTTACGTAGTTTTAGTTATAATATTGGAACAAAAGTATTAACGATTAAAGACTTTGTGGGATATAAAGAAATTACTCCACCTGAATGGTACTTTCTAATGGAAGACGTGTTTTGCGAAGAATCAGTATCTGTGATCATGCAATTTTTCCAAAGCCAAATCTCAAATGAACAAAGTTTTTGGTCTAATGATGGTAGAATCAATTACACAGAAAATTTTCTAAACAACTTTACTATGCCAATTTATAGTGTGGTAGGAACTGTTGATAAAATTGTTCCAGAAGAAAGTTTAACGGAACTAAAAGATCTAAAATCAGAAAATAAGGTGACCACTTATTATGAGCAAGGACACCTTGGAATCATTTTCCATGGGGAAACTGTTAGAAAAATTTGCAAAGGAATGGATGAATGGATCCAAGGATTAAAATAATCTTTGTTTCCCCTAACGTCCGCTAAATCGGTTTCGGATGAGCTCCATTTCTTTTAATAAGGTTGCGTCACGACCAGCTAGCACATAAGCCCCTCTTACAGGAACACTTGTGATTTCAGAATCTTCAATCACAGTCACAAGAGTTCCAGGAGTTTTCGGTTCTAGAATATAAGTCCACGATCCACGCATCTTAAAACTAGCATCCGTTAGCTCAATCTTCCACTTACGATTAGGAATCATCTCTTTTAATTCAAAAATCATGTACCCACCCATATCAGGAGTTTCTAGCCATTTTGTGGGAGTACCGTCTGGTTTTGATTCTAAAATTTTGATCGCTACGACTTCCTTCCTGCGATTAGGAAGGTCTTTTATATCAGTGATATAATTCCAAATGTCTTCTGGTTCTGCTTTCAGCCACTCACTTGTTTCTTTGTGGAATTTTGGTTCTTGGAAATATCCAACAGCAAGGAATAAAACAACAAGCCCAATCAGCAAAAAACTTGTTCCAAAAGCAAAAAGAAGAATCCGTTTCATGACTTTTTTTCTTGCTAAGTGGCAATCAAATCAATCATAATCTTTTCCACAATGAACGCAAATGAAGAGTTAATCCAAAAGTTTTACACAGCCTTCCAAAACAAAGATGGACAGACCATGATCTCCCTATACCATCCAGAGATTCAATTTGAAGACCCTGCCTTTGGAAAATTAACGGGAAAAGAAGCAGGAGCTATGTGGCTCATGTTACTCGAAAGAAGTCAAAATTTAACCATCCGATTCTCAAATATCAAAGCAAATGATAAAGAGGGTTCTGCTAATTGGGAAGCTGATTATAGTTTTAGCAAAACAGGTAGACTCGTTCAAAACAAAATCCAAGCAAAATTTACCTTTCAAGATGGTAAGATCATCCAACACAAAGACCAATTTTCTATGTGGAAGTGGTTAGGAATGGCGATGGGTCCTATTGGTTATTTACTCGGTTGGTGGCCTGCTCTCGGCAACAAAGTAAAAAAAGAAGCCGTCACCGGCTTACAATTGTATATGAAACGAAAACGTATGTAGTTTGGTTCTAAGAATGGGATTGGAAAAAACCAAATCCCATTTATCGACTTGGCATATTGGAGAGTCCACCAGCATTGATGACTTGTTTGTATCCAATCGATTCTAAATAGGATTTAGCACTTCCACTTCTACCACCTGACGCACAATAAACGATAATTGTTTGGTTTTTATCACCGAACTCATCCACTCGTCTGGATACTTCATCGATTGGAATATTTTTGGCTGTAGGGTAATGGCCGGAATTAAATTCTGCGACAGTTCGCACATCAACAACAAGTGCACCCGCATCAATTTTTTCTTTGAGTTGTGATTGGTCCATTCCAGAAGTTTTCTTCAATTGGAAAATGATGAATAGTACGGCGACGGTTACGATAACAATGAGGATCATTCGATTCAAAATTACTCTCCTACTTTATTAGAATAGACGAATGAAACCGAATCATTCTGACCAAGTTCTCTAAAAAAACAAGAATAATAGCCTGTATGACAGGCCGCGCCAACTTGATCGGCTACATACTGCACAAAAAAAGGATTTGTATGTAGGTAAATCTGTTTGAGATTTTGCAAATGGCCTGACTCTTCCCCTTTCACCCATTTTCCATTCCTTGAGCGACTAAAATATGTACCAGAACCTGATTCAATTGCACTAAGCAAACTTTCTTTTTTCCCCCAAGCCAACATCAAATCTTTTCCTGTCAAATCTTGGGCTAAAAAAGGGGAGAGTGGTGGCATTGAATTTACTAATGTTTCCAATTCATTCTGACTGAGTAATAATTTACCATTTTCCCATAACAATTGCTTGGTGGAAGAATTTACAGAAGGATCAATTTCTAAAAAACTATCTTCGTCACAATCGACAAACAATTGATTTTTTTCGAAATCAAAATCATGCATCATAGACACAGTTTGTTTTGAATTCAAAACTTTCACTGATACATCGTGGGATAAAAAATTAGGTTTTGTTAGGATCACAATATCTTTGTCACTTGGAATTTGGATCATGTTTAGACCTCAATTGCTAGGATTTCAGTAGTTTTTGACTTACCACGTAAAGAAAGAGTACCCATTGTTTTAATTTTTAATGTCTGCCTGAATTCTAAAGAAGTATGGTCATACAATTCTCTTGAGATTAAAAAATTACGTTTTAATTCCTTACCCAAAGCTTCAAGTCGACTAGCTGCATTGACTGTGTCACCAATCACTGTATATTCTAGCCGTTTTTCAACCCCTACATTTCCAACAATTACTAAACCATAGTGAATCCCTATTCGTATGGCGATAGATTTTTCTCCATTGGATTCTCTCTTTTGATTCCAGGCAGCTAATGCTTGTATCATGGCGATTCCAGCTTTTATTGAGTTGGTTGCATCTTCTTTGGAAGGTATCGGAGTTCCAAAAGTAACCATCATCCCATCACCAATGAATTTATCTAGTGTTCCATGATTTTGGAATACTATCTCTAACATAAAACTATGGTATTCGGATAAAAGTGACATGGTTTTTTCAGGACCTAAAGTTTCTGAAATTTGTGTAAAATTGGCAATATCACAAAATAAAACTGCAACCGTGGATTCCTTTCCACCAGGTTTGAAAAATTCTTCCCCTGCTTGGTCTAATTCTGCGACAACATTGGGAGAAAAATAACGAGTGAGTTGTGTCATCTTTACTTCATTTGTAACTGCAGAAAGCACAGTTCGCCTAACACGGTAAGTAAGGTAAGCCAAAAAGAATCCCAATACTCCGATAATTCCCATGGACATGATGTAGTTGTTAACATGGGCAGCTGGACCAAGGAATGCTTCCTTAAAACTTTCTGTACTGATAAACCTCGGGTCCTGTTGCGCATAAACTAAAATCCCAGCTTGGCTTATCACCACTCCCAATGCATATAACATTGGATATATGGGTTGTATACTAAATGCATTGATGATTAGTGTTCCTGCAATGATAAAGTGCAGATAAGTTTTAATGAGATAGGTTCTTGGAACTTGGGATTCTCCACCCACAGCATTGTACCAAATAAAAGGTAAAATTGTGATGATCACCAAATCGATCACCACACAAAACAAACCAACAAATGAAACGAATTTACCTTTCTTCAAGAATTTTGAAAGTATATACAAAACTACATTAAGCCCTACAGAAATTAATGTAATCGTAAACAATTCGGAAAGGGATTGAGCAACAAAGAAAGTACCGACAGTAAGGAGACTAAATATAATCATTTTTCCATAGAGACTAAATTTAATCCCTTGGATTTCTTTTTCCCTTAATATTTGTTCTGACTTTGTTGGCATTTTTTTATTTCAAAAGATCACCAGGATTTGCATCTCGATCTGGAACAAATAAAGATAAAGTTTTTTCTTTACCTGATGCAAGTAACATCGCTTCTGATAATCCAAACTTCATTTGGCGTGGTTTTAAATTAGCAACAACGACTACTTTTTTACCAACTAACTCTTCGGCTGTATAACTTGCTTTGATTCCTGCAAATACGTTTTTGATCCCTTTTTCTCCTAGATCTACTTTTACAAACAAAAGTTTGTCGGCACCTTCCACAGGATTTGCTTCTTTGATAAGGCCTACTCGTAGTTCCACTTTGGACAATTCATCGATGGTAATAAATCCATCCTCGGAAACTGTACCTACTTTTGTTTCGTTTGTATTGGACTTATTTGTTTCCTGTTTTGATGGACTAGGATTTGATTTTTCAAAGGCTTCTTTTGTTTCTGAGATCATAAGTGAAATATTTTTTTCCTCAACTCGTTTGGATAACATTTGGTATGGGCCAAGAGTTTTGTTTTCAATGGTTTCCGACAGATTTAAAAAATTTAAATCCGGAACTTGGAATAATTCCTTGATTGCAACTGCAATTTTTGGAGTCACGGGTGCCAAGTAGGTGAACAGGATTTTTGCACAATTGAGAGAAGTTGTGACAACCTCCCTTGCTTTTTCCACATCCGTTTTGATTAAGTTCCATGGTGCATAATCATTTACATATTTGTTAACTTTATCACCTAGACCTGTAATTTCACGCATCACCTTAGAATAGTTACGTGATTCATAGGCATCCCTGATTTCAGTTTCTTTACTGAGCAATTCAGAGACTAAGGTTTTTCCTTCGACTGATAATGTTCCAAGTTTACGATCCATCTTGTCCAAAATTGATGTAGAAACTCTAGATACTAGATTTACTAAATTTCCAATTAGGTCGGAATTCACACGGGAAACAAAATCATCAAAGGAGATGTCAACATCTTCCATACCAGAGCCAAGTCGACATGCCATATAAAAACGGAAATGTTCAATATCCAAATGTTTCGCAAACGTGGAAGCATTGATAAATGTTCCACGAGACTTGGACATCTTTTCACCATTCACAGTTAAGAATCCATGTACATTCAATTGATTCGGAGCTTTGTAACCAGATCCCATAAGCATCGCTGGCCAAAACAAACCATGGAAATACAAAATATCTTTTCCAATGAAGTGGACAATTTCTCCTTTTCCTTCTTTCCAAAACTCATTGAATTTTTTCTCATCTTTCAGGTGATTTAAAGAGGAAGCCATATATCCAATAGGTGCATCTAACCAAACATAAAAGTATTTGTTTTCTTCCTCTGGGATCGCAAAACCAAAGTAAGGACCATCTCGGCTAATGTCCCACTCTTGTAAACCAGAGGTAAACCATTCTTGTAATTTCTTTTGGGCACCTTCGTTCAATCGGTTCCCTTCTTCCATCCAAGTTTTTAATTGGTTTTGGAAGTCTTGTAATTTAAAAAACAAATGTTTTGATTCTTTTAAGACAGGCGTGGTTCCACAAATAGAACAATAGGAATCTTTTAAGTCTTTTGGAGAGTAACTGGTCCCACAAACTTCACAAGAATCCCCGTATTGGTCTTTTGCTCCACATTTTGGACAAGTCCCTTTGATGAAACGGTCAGGCAAAAACATTTTGTCATGTTCGCAGTACGACTGTTCGATGTTCCGAGAAACAATATGTCCATTTTTTTTGAGGGTTAGATAAATCGATTCCGAGAACTTTCGGTTTTCTTCTGAATTAGTTGTGTAATAATTATCATACTCTACTCCAAACGAAGTGAGATCTTTATAATGTTCCTTCTGTACTTCTTCAATCATAGACTCAGGTGTTTTTCCTGCTTTTTTAGCGGCAATCATGATCGGAGTTCCATGTGTATCATCCGCACAGAAAAAATAACATTCATTTCCAATTAACTTTTGGAATCGCACCCAAATGTCAGTTTGGACTGCTTCTAATATATGACCTAGGTGGATAGAGCCGTTTGCATAAGGCAAAGCACTTGTAACTAAAATGTGTTTCGACATAGATTAATTCCAGTTTCCTGACGGGATTTTCCAATTCAGCCTATTTTTGAGAAAAATCAAGAAAAGCGGAAAAAAATGAAGTTGAAGGAAGGGAGATTCACCATAAACTTCCTGTTTGTTATGGCTAAGAAAATCGTTCAAAATTTGAAACAAGTCAAGGGCAATAAAAAGAGTCACCCTGAATCCATTCACAAAACCCTCGATATCGAAAGTGACCTACATATCGAATATGCAAAAGTACTTTTAAGTTTGTGGTCCTACGCCTGTAATGCGGATGGCCAGTTCAAAAAGAAGGAAGGCGAAATCGTTGGTGAACTTGTGAATGTATTGTTTGAACCTGATTGTCTACTCAGTGGATTCCAATCACAGAAAAAACAAGTTTTAGAGATTCTTTCCAAAACATTTGATAACCCCCTACCAATGAAAACCATTTCAAAGGTAGTAGCAGATAGTGATGAATACGCTCTTAATTTTTTCGAAGATGCAGTATGTATTGTGGCATCTGATGGTTCACTGAACCAAGCAGAAATCCAATTCTTAGAAGACTTAGCAAAAGAATTTAAAATTAGTTCTATGGATAAAGTAAGAGTCGAAAAAAAATACCTTGCGTAAGCTGATTACGATACTTTACCTCTCTGTTTTTTGGATTCCATCCTTTGATGCAAGGCCAGGGATGGGAAATTCCTATCGATCCTCAAGTTCGAGTAGTAGTAGTCGATCTTCCTATTCGAGTTATAAACCTTCTTATAACTCCAGTTCTTCCTCATCAAAATCTAACCATTCAAGTACTTCCTATCCTAGTTCCAGTGGGCCAGAACCAACCTCTTATTTTGAATCTTCGAACCACAAAATTTCAATTCACTTCCATGCAGATGGTAGTGCGGATGTAAATGAATCCTTTCGAATCAAAAAAGACCAATCCAAAATTGGGATCAAAAGACCTTCATTTTTAATCAAAAAAGATGCTGAAATAACAAATTTAGAAGTTTTTCCACAAACAGTTTATCCTTCGCATAACGCTGGGATGATTACTATTTTTTGGTCAAACAACGAACAAAATCCAGAAATGGATATTTCCATCCATTACCAAATCGAAGACGCAACCATCACGATGGGAAAATTGTCCCTAGTGAACTGGAAATTCACAAAAACAAATCTCTCTTCTCAACCGATTCAGTTTGATTTAAAATGGGATCCCAATTCCTTTTCTAAAAATTTTAAAATACAAAATGAAGTTTTTAATGAATCACTTTCAGAATACGAACGTTTTGAAGTACCTGTTAGGGTAGAAGAGTTTCATATCAATAGTGACTCATGGAAAAATGTAGAACTAAATACATTTCACGTGATCGACATACCTCAATTGTCTGAAAGAAAGATAGACCCTCAAAAGGAAATCCAAACAAATTCGCATAAGATAAGTTATACATTAGATGAAACAGTAACTTTGAATGAAAACGGATCCCACCATTACCAATCTAGAATTTTAATACCAAAGGACAATCCAATTCAAAATTCCTTACAATTACAGTTGGGATTACATCGATTTCGCGAATATGGCGAAACATTTTGGAATCATTTTTGGACACCTGCCTATCAAATAACCTACGGATTTAAGGGAGTTTCCACTTACTTTTGGCATCTATTTTCCGTAAGTATTGCAGATGGGATTACTACAGCAAACAACCTAGAACAATATGATTTTTCATTTTCTACATTGGGAGAATCTTCCAACCGTCAAAACAAAGGTTTGGATCATTGGATACGAATCACAAATTTAGAAAATCGAGAAAATGTAGAATTAGAGTCTTTTCATATACGGTTGTTAAGCGAATCTAACATCGATCAAAACTCATGTAAAATTGAAATGATCGTATCTGATTGTGAATATTGCTCAGACGTTTTTGACCAAACTTCTTTGATTGTTCCTATCGAACCAAAATGGGAAGCAGATGGATTTTCATTTGATTGGAACAATCCGATTCCAACTAATTACAAAGTTTACTTAAGACTCCAAGAGACAAATAAACAAATCACTTATAATCCAATTCTCATTTTCTATGCAGTATTGAATGCGTTTCTATACTCACCAGGCTCTGGGAATCATATGGGACATTTGGTTATTATAGGAATCTTCTTTTTAGGATTTACCATCCTAGGATTTTTTTATTGCAATCAATGGAAATACAAAGCAGAGAAAAAACAAAAAGAGAAGTTTAACCTTTTACAAATCCAAAAAATTGATCCCAATTTTGACTTGGATCTCTTTGAAAAAAAGGTGATTTTGATTACTGAAAAAACTGTTTTTGCCTGGGACAAAGGAGATATGGAATCTGTAAGGAATTTTCTCTCTGCTTCTGTATTCCAAAGATTTTCCATCCAATTACAATTGATGAATACGATTGATGGTGAAATCAATCGAATGAAAGGATTCAGCGTTGTTTCTGTAAAAATCATCGGAATGTCGATGGAGTCTGATTATTTAACATTACATTTAAGAATAAAATGCAAAACCAAAGATAAAACCTTTCCAAAACAAACTTCCGAGTTAGAAATTCAAAACCAATTGAACAAAGAAAAAGTAAGTGTTTATGAAGAGATACATTCCTATACAAGAAAGATAACAACACAAACAAAACCAAATATTGATTTAATCCATAATTTGTGTCCTAATTGCGGAGCGACTGCTACGTTTTCACATTCTACAAATAAGTGTGAATATTGTGGAGGTATCTACAATTCTGGCGAAGCGGATTGGGTGTTAACTGAAATGACTCAATTGGTGGAATGGGAAGAAACAAAATCAAAACAAGGATTGGATTTACAGGATGGTATCGCAAAACAGTTATTAGAAGATAGAGCCAGTGCAGTTTTTTGGAAATACTTACACTACCAATCATTACCAAATAGCGAGATTTTAAAAAGAGATTCAGTTGAAGAATCAAACAATCGATTGTCAGGTCCAGGAAACGCACCAATTCACTCTCCCGTGATTGGATCTTGCCATTTGGTTCATTTGGATTTAAAGTCCAAACCTCAAAAAATGACATGTGAAATCCGTTGGAGTGGCGCAAGGAAAAAAGGATTCATACCAGAACACCGACGTTCAAAGATCCATTTAGTTTTACTTAATGAAAGGACAAAAACACTGGGATTTTCTGAGGAATCTTGCAATCACTGTGGTGCACCTTTGCCAGAAATTGATTCTAGTATATGTTCCCATTGTAAAGGAACCATTCCCGGAAAAGTAAATGATTGGTTATTTGAGTCAACTGAACTGATTTCCCTTTAATCAGATCATCTTGGTTTTGAATAACAAATCCAATGTCTATCTGAAATCATTTCTACATTTAACTTATGGCTCATTCGTATGGAAACTAACATATCGGTTACTTCTTCAATTCGAAAAGCAGCAAACAAACTATTTAAAAAATCTGTTTTTAAAACTTCAGGTTCATTTTTCGCATAACGTTCTACTAGTTGGTATGCTTCTGATCTTGAGTTGGGACGTAACAAATCGCAAACAAAGATAAAACTATCGTCATCAATCGACCTCTGGATCGCAGACCAAAACTCAAAAGGATTGTGAATGTGATGGAGAAGTGAGTTTGAGAACACTAGTTCAAAACTGGATTCGGGAACAAAGTCTTGAATAAGTTCGTTTTTAAAAAACATTTTATTGTTTCTTTTTTCACCGATTAACGTAAAAAGACGCTTCTGACAATAATTTAACATTAATTTGGAACCATCTAAGTAAGTGAAGTCGGCATTTGGAAATAATGGGAACAGACGAGATGACATATCTCCAGACCCACATCCTAAATCTAACACCGAACGTGGGGAAAATTTAAGAGGAAGTCTGTTTTGAAAATGTTTAATGATCATCGAATGCGCTGTTTCAAATCCAGCATTCGCATACGAATCTACCTGAATTGGTTCGACCATGAGTTCAGGTTCCGGAATGCGAACCATAGTCTGAAGGTTAGTTTGTTCCCATCTTTTCATTTTGGTATGAGGTACCCTTTTCTATGAAACAAATCATTCTTTCCATTCTTTTCTTTGTCTTTTTGACAAATTGTATGTTAACAGAAGGGATTGGTATCCCCACTTATGGAGCCGTAAAAGGATCAGAAGCCAAAAAAAGAATATCTGATGCGATTTTTGAAGCAGAATCAACTGCTTCCTCATTTTGGTTAGCCCAATCAGGGATGAAAGGCGGACAAGGACCAATTTCACCACTCCTCATCGTAAACGGTTTCTTAGCAAAAATTTTGTACTCATACATCTCCAAAATTGAGGATAAAGAATCCTTTATGGAATCGTCGGTTCTACAGTGTGAATCAGACATTCGAACCAAAGGCGCATTAGTTTTGGGAAGTATATATGATGGCCTAACAACTGCTGGGGGAGTGATAAGAGATGCTTACTTACTTCCTGAGTTTGCATCCTGTGATTTGGAAAAAACAGGAAAAATAATCACAATCGAGCCAATTCGATTTTAAAGAGGTATCAATATGAATCACAAAAAATTAATTGGAATCACCTTCGCAAGTTTATCATTGTTTTTGTTTCAATGCCAAAAGCCTGTATCAACTGACAAAGACACACAAGCAACATTAATCGCTGGAATTTTTGGATCTTGTTTTAGTTTGGATTCTTGTTTCGACCAATACGCAAGAACAACAGATGAAGGTGCAAGTTTCCAAGTATTTGATCAAAATGGATCTCGGATTTATGCAAGACAATCTGTGATCGATTATAGTACTTATAAACCGATTGCTTCCGGATCCAAGTGGGTCACCGCAATTACAGCAATGAGAGTTATAGATTGTAACACAAATAGTGGTACTTATGCACAATGCGGGACTGTAACAACTGGAACTTGTAATAATGGAGCTGTTGGAGGGGCAATTTCCTTATCTCGTACAACAGCACAAGTGTTGGGTTGGACAGGAACATATGCAAATGTCACCTTACGCCAATTACTTTCCTTTACTTCAGGATTGAATGCAGGAGGTGGGAATGGATCTGGTCAAGCTACTTGTATCTCTACTTTACCACTCGGTGCAACATCCACCCAAAAAGATACCTGTGTAGGCGAGATTCGAGACCAATCGACTGGAACGCCTGGAGCCTTATACCAATACAACTCCAACCATATGGCTGTCGCACAACGTATGTTAGAAGTTTCTTGCAACAAAACTTGGGACACAATTTACACTCAGTTAATCCTAACTCCTCTTGGATGGGATGCAAGCCAAGCAATTTGGCGAGGGAATTCAAGAGGTGGTACCGATACAGATGGAAGTTTGTCCGGGGCATATGGATTATCCATTTCTCCAGAACATTATGCGCGAATGTTGAATGCACTTTTGACCAATGGTACTGCTAAAAATTCCTCAGGTGGAAATATTACAAATTTTCTATCAACAACATCCGTTACAGAAATTTTGTCTGACCAATACAATGGCGCAAAGATTGGATATTCACAATTTTCTGCATTTGGATACCGATGGCAATATGGTTTGGGAAATTGGAGATTTTGTACGGTTACGGATGTACCCGCAGAATGTGACAAGGACTTGATTTCCCATAGTATCGGGATTAATGGTTTTTACCCTTGGTTGGATCGAAATCGAAATTACATGGCGATCTTAGCAGTAAATAATATCGGTAGAAAAAATGGATTGAGTTTGTTACCAGCTTCTTCAACCTCATTATTCTTTGCTGAAACAGTTAGACCAATCATTCATTCACAAATAGGCAGGTAACCATGATCCAAAAACAAACAGTTTTCAAATTCATACTAGGATGTTTCCTATTCGCTCAATTGATTCCATTATTGGCACAGACACCAGAGTGGTCGGAATCAAAACGTAAAAAAGGTATCCAAGTTCTAACAAGGCAAGTCGCTGGCTCCAATATCGAAGAGTTTTTAGGTAAAACAGAAGTTGATGCTTCGATTTCTCAAGTGATTGCCTTACTTGTGGATCCACAATCTTGTAAAAACTTATACCACCAATGCAAAGAGCTGACAGTTCTTTCTGGATCCGAAAAAAAATCATCTGTATATCTAAGGAATGGAGCACCATGGCCTGTCAATGACCGAGATGTCATTATGGATCGTAGTTTTGATCAAAATGATAAAACGCTCACAACTACAATGAAGATGAAACGATTGGATTCAAATGCAAAATCTGCACCTTCTGGTGTGACACGAATGCCGGCGTTTGAAGGGTATTGGAAACTCACTCCCTTAGCCAATGGGAAACTCAAAATTGAGTACCAAGCACATTTTGAGCCAGGTGGATCTGTACCACAATCAGTCATCAACCTAGTACTGACTGACACTCCCTACGAAACTCTGTTAAACTTAAAATCATTGGTCGAACAGGGAAAACACAAAGAAGCAAAATATGATTGGATTAAGGAACCAACAGTAACAAACCCATCTAATTAGTTTTAGATAAAAACCAATATTGAACCCTATGAATTCATGGATGATGAATGGATTCGTAGGTTAAAAAGCAGTCCGAAGCCCATACGAAACAAAATTAGAACCACAGTTTGGATCGGGTGGACAGTACAATCCAAATACTCCAGAACGATGGTGAATCCTTAAAAATACTTCTGTCTTTCGATCAATGGGTAAGTAAGTACTGATTTCCACCATCATATAATTGAGAAGTGCCCTCGATTCAATCGCATCCTTTTGTAAACCTGATTCCCAATAATATCCCTTAGCCTTATTCTCTAATTTTGGATTTTCAGATGCTAACGATAAACCTTCTCCTAAGGATAAACTGATCGGAGAATCATAGATACGATTGATTTTAACAATGTAGAATGTATTTGTTTCCCAATGGTTCATGCCATTAAAATGTTTAGTTATGTTTGTTTCCCATAAAAAATCAAACCAACGAATTCGATAATCCAAGGGCCGACTCACACCGACTGTACCAATATAAGATTCTTTATAGTCTGTTTTTTGCCGAAAAACAATTGGGATCAGGTCTGTGGTTGTAAAAATCCCACCATACAAAACAATATTCCAATTTTCTTTCGGAATGGATACTGAACCAAGGAATTGAAATGGAAGAAAGAAAATACTAAGCAAAAAAGTTTGGACTGTAATTTTTGAGAGTCTCATTTGTATCAATTGAACTTACATGATTATGGTTGGAACCAATCTTGGTTTCTTTTTTCCCATTCTGTCAGTTGTAAATGAATCACTTCGTAATTCTGTAAAAACAGCCTCCTTAAAAACAATTCATACTCTTTACAATTTTCCGAATGAGTTTGCTCCATAGACTCACGGAGTTTGGAAGGTTTTTCTTGGATACAGTATTTTTGTAAATTGGAAGGATATCGATTTGCGTTTAACATGGGAGCGATGACACTTGAGCCAGTTCCAATATAAAATGGCATAGGTGCCCAAATCGTTTCATAGGTAGATAAAAAAGAAATTCGATGTAAATTCGTTTCCCCAGATGTCCAGACCAACTCCGCTTCTGTTTCCATTGTTCCATAGTAGACCATCGTAAGCGCTAATAAACTAATCCCTATACTTTTGAATGGCCTTTGGCTTTCATTACGAATAACAAGAGTTAAATTATCGATATTGGTTAATTCAAATCCTCGATCCCATCGAGGAAGTTCATTGGGATTATGTGGTTTTTTTTGGGGAATTTTAGGCAACTGGTTTGGATCAGGAGGTGGTAGTGTAACAGTTGTTAAATCAGCAACATTCACTTGGTCATCAATGAGAATAGCAGGTGGAACAGGAAAAACCTCAGGAAATACTTTTGCAAGGATGGGATCCGTTGTTGTCCAACGAATGGAAATTGGTTGATTTTTCGAAAGTTTTGCTTCCGAACTGAGTTCTGGCATTGGTGTTTTGCACGTTACATTCAATACCGATAAAATTAAAATATAAAATACAAAATGTAACTTCATATAACAGAAATAATATTCTGGTAATACCTTAGACTTCTTTTTAATGAAGAGAAAGTTTTTTATCCATTTGGTTTTTGTAATAGGTATAAAAAAAGCCTGAAAGTTCAGGCCTTTTAACAGTAGATGTCGTATGTTTTATGACATTTCGACAAATGTTGGAATGATTCTTTACCGAAGAGAAATTCCTTTCGGTAAAGAAGTTTGTCTTTTTAAGAAGCGAGTGCTTGGTCAAGAAGGTCTTTCGCTACAACGCGAAGAGCCATTACTTCTTCCGCACCTTCAAAGATAGAGAACACACGAGCATCCACGAAATAACGTGAAACTGGATATTCTTCCGCATAACCCATACCACCATGAATTTGCATTGCTTCACGAGTCACCCACTCAGCTATTTTGGATGCATACAATTTTACAAGTGTTGCTTCCATTTGGCCTTTGTGGTCATCGAGTAACGTTGCTACATAGTTTGTGTATTGGCGAGTTGCTTGCGTGATCATTGCCATCTTCGCAATTTTAAACTTAGTTAAAGTATAATCGTAAATTGGTTTTGCGAATACTTTACGTTCTTGGGAATAACGAAGTGCTGCTTCAAGAGCTGCTTGCATCACACCATTGGCACGTGCTGCAGTTTGGATCCTTCCACCAGCAAATCCTTCCATTTGGAAGTAAAAACCTTTTCCACGACCAGCATCTCCACCAAGTAGGTTTTCCTTTGGAACAAAGTAGTCTTCAAAAGATACTTCGTAAGAGTGCATACCACGGTAACCAATTGTTCCAATTGCTTTTCCTTGGATGGAACCACCACCTTCTTGTTTGTAGCTGAACTCATGTCCTTCAAAGGATGGTTTTTCAGCAAGAAGGATCGAAAGACCTCTGTGTTTGAGGCTTGGATCAGACTCTGTGCGGCAAAGGATGAGAAGTAAGTTTGCATACCCAGCAAATGTACACCAAGTTTTGACACCGTTGATGACAAATCCACCTTCTACTTCTTTTGCTGTTACAGAAACTCCGGCAACATCAGAACCGTAGTTAGGTTCTGTTACCATGATCCCTGCAAATTTTTCACCAGATGCAAGAAGTGGTAACCATTTGTTTTTTTGTTCTTCGGTTCCCCCTTTGAGGAGAGCCTTGGACATGATTTCTGGACGAGTGATGAGGGAACCTGCTGCTCCGAGTGATCCTCGGGAAAGTTCTTCCGTTACCACTAACATGGAGATGTTGTCAGGGCGATCGTTTGGTTGGATTCCACCAAACTGTTCTGGAATACAAAGACCAAAACATCCCATGTCACGAAGGCCATTGATGATCTCTTGTGGGATCAAATCATCATGTCTATGAACATGTTCTGCGTGAGGAACAACTACGTTCTCAGCAAAGTCTTTGAAAATTCCACGGAAGTTTTCGTGGTCTTCCGAAAGTCCATAAGCACCAAAATGTCCAAGATCAACGATCTTATCCACAATGGCTTCGTAGTTTTCCATTTTCGATGCGGCTTCAACAAACGCATTGATTTCATCGGAAAACAATTTGGAGAATAATTCCTGATACGTTAATTCATATTCTGCAGGACGCGCTGCGAGTTCAGAACGAATGTTCGAAACAGTTTCCGCCACAAATGTGAGCGCCATTTTCTGTTCCAATTCACCAGTTCCTTTGGAAGCGTCCCAAGCATATACGATGAAGTTTTCAGCTACACGTTGTTGTGCTGTCATCCAAGCAAGTTGGTAAAACACATGTTGCGTTTTGTCCATTTTGCTAATGGAAACTTTACCGTTGTCGGAATTTTTCTGTGCGAGTCGTTTCGTAACTTCATTGAGGAGGGCGGCTTGGGCGTTCAATGCCTTCTCCGCCTGGGATTTTTCGAGTTTCACTGCCGTTGCGGTCATGTGTTTAACGTTCCTGCGGGTGGTTTTCTTCCACTATACGGAAGGAAAGTACCCTGTCATTTTCATTTTTAGACTAGGTTTTGGGTTTGAGTCGTTGAAAACTGTCCCGAAGATAGATTTTAGGAAAGAAATAATTGAAAATTATCGGAATTGATCCAGGGTCCCACCGAGTGGGCTATGCCATCTTGTCCTTTCCAGAGGGACTACGCCGGAACCCTACACTTTTGGGCTACGGGACAATTGAAGTGGCACCCAAAACTCCTTCTCCTGATAATTTACTCCAGATCAGAAGGGAACTCCAAGAGATTCTCGCCGAACACAAACCGGAATGGGCAGCTGTGGAAGAACTGTTTTTCGTACAAAACACAACTACAGGAATGAAAGTTTCTGAATCTCGTGGTGTGATTTTACTCACCTTAGGCGAAAATCAAATTCCCATGGTGTCATTAACAGCCACTCAAATCAAAAAAGGAATTTCTGCCAAAGGCAACGCCACCAAAAAAGAAGTTAGGGCGGCGATCCAAATGATTTTAGGTTTTAAAGACCTAAAAGGCCACGACGACTCTTGGGACGCCATCGCTTGTGCCTTTGTAGGTCGTTCTTTAGTTCGAAGTACTCCGAGCCAAATTCATTGATAAAAAGATTTCATTCTTTTGTTCACGACTTGCATTCGCTGTCACTGTTGAAAAACCAGTTGTGATTTCGAGTTCCCCTTTTTTTAGTCCCTCAATCACACTATCCGCGTAATCATCCAAATTGAGTCCCGCCGTATGTGTGTTAGGGATTCCCAAATCGGTATCAACCATCGGTGGAGAAACTTCAATGACTTCAATGGGTTGGTTACGAAATTGAAATCGTAACGTCAATGTGAAGGAATGTAATGCCGCTTTTGTGGCACTATACACTGGTGTATACGCCAAAGGTATATGAGATAAACCAGAAGTAGTATTTAAAATGACCGCATTCTTCTTTGCAAACAAGTGTTTAGCGAACAACATCGAAAGATGAATTGGTGCACCTAAATTTACATCAATTTCTTTGCCAAGAAGACTCCATGGCTCTTGTTCATTTAATTTTGGATACCTTTGGATCCCTGCATTATTAAATAAAACATTCAGTTCTGGAAAGTCTTTCGTAGTTTCATAGAACAATCTTTCTCTTTCTTCCGGACGGGAAATATCGATACAATATGTTCCCCAATTTGGGAATGATCGTTTGATCTCTTCCAATTTTGTTTCGTTTGTACCACAAACGATCATTTGATTTCCAAGGTCTGAGAATCGTTTTGCGAGCGCGAGGCCGATTCCACTCGTTCCGCCTGTTATCAAGATTGTATTTCCATTCAATTGCATTGGTTTGTACCACCCTTTACTTACATTAATAATATTTTGTAAGTTACAAAAAGTCAAGTCCGTAAGTTTGCAAACTGACATTTTTTTCATTTTGTAATTTGAGATTGACCCTCCCGATTTTCCTCACAAACTTTCCGTATGCCAAGAACCGGTTTAACAACCACAGAAATCAAAGACAAGGCAGTGGAAATTGCGATCGACCAAATGCGTGCCAAAGGATTTGAAAAAGTTCGATTGGTGGATGTAGCCAAAGAAATGGGGATTAGCCATGCGGCACTCTACTCCCATTTCCAAGACAAAACTGCACTTTTTGATGCTGTTTCGGAACGATGGCTAACAAAATTGGATGAGAAACAAGATTTGCTTGTAACAGAAAAAAGAGACCCCATCCAAAAGATTCTGACATGGTTTCTAAATTTACACCGAATGAAATTGGAAAAAGTAAAACTGGATCCTGAATTGTACAAAGCATTTGATATGGCAGCAGAAGAGTCAAAACCCTTCATTCAAACCCACTTGGCCAATATGCAAAACCAGATGGCAAAACTTGTCACAGAAGCCATAAACCAAAAAAAAATCAAAAAGAGAGATGTGAAGTTAGTCACTGACATCCTGATTTCTGCTGGGACAGCTTTTACCCACCCAAAACTTGTTGCTCAACATTGTGAGGTAGATCGTGAAACTTTATTAGTGGATACGATTGAGGCAGTTTTAAAAGGATTAGGTTAAAACAAATTGAAATCATGAAATCGATATGATCCGGTTTCCAAATTTTAACTTTGAAAACCTGAAACAAAAGTTTCGCAATTACTTTCGTTCTCCAGCAAGAAACCTAGCAGTGTTTACATTTCGGATTGTCATTGATTGATACAATTTGTGACTGATTAGTTTGGCGAGTTGGCTTTTATTTACATTTTCTCTTTTGATATTCCAGAAAATGGCACCTTTTACATATCTGATCTCTAAAAATTCTTTCTTGATCGGTAGTTCATCGATCAACCTTTTTGAATCAAATTCTGGAAACAAATACGCAACATCCGTTCTTTGTGTTGGATCATTTAACCAATCTTCTGGAATAGCCTTTGCGATTTTCTTCATTTCATTTTCCGTCTTAACGATGGTTGGGATTTCAAAATCAAAGGTATTTTGAAAACACTTTTGAATTTTCATTAAAACGGATTTGGTATCTAACTCTGATTCAAAAAGAATATTACCAGAGTTAATATATGTCGAAACCTGAATGAAGCCTAAGGATTCAAAGAGGGTTCTTAATCGTTTCATATCAACTTTTCGATTCCCTCCTACATTGATTCCTCTAAATAGTGCGATGTATTTCATCCTGAATTAAAAGCCAATCTCTACTTTTGATCAAATTCCCACATCATTTCGTTAAGGTTTTGGACAAACCAAAAGGAAATCTTCGAATACCTGTGAAATGAGTAGTTTGTCTTTATAAACAAGACCCGTACTTCCAGCAGAAATTTCAGAACCTTCGTTTGCATAAACTTCTGTGACTTCTTTCGTTTCTGGGTTAATTTTAAACACACGAGTGGGAGCTAAATTGTTTCGGTTCATCACGTGCCGAATGAATTTATATGGTGAATCATGCGCTGCAAGCCATAACATACCATTATCATCTTCCAAAATATTATCAGGACCCGCACCTATCGGAATGGATTCTAAATACTTCAAATTAATTTTGCCATCCTCACGATTTACTTCATACAATCGAATCTGTTTTTCCGAAAATACAGATCGATACAATAACTCTTGTTTGCCTTGTTTACGAATGTATATTCCATTTCCTAACATCACAGGAACTCCCAATGATTGGAATTTTTTTCCATCGTAATAGGAAACATCAGCTCGACCACTTCGAATGATCATATCCCAATACTTACGAAATGTTTGGCTTGTTCCATTGTCATTGGATGTAAAAATTTCACCTGATTCATTCATGAATAAATCATTTGGACTTGTAAGAGATGGATCACTTAATGTTTTTGTATGAGTCCATTTTCCGGCCTTTGTACGTTCAAAGATTTCAATTGTATGTGGGATATCGTCTTGGAGTGTGTGCGAAATCACAGCAAGTGTATCCACTCCTTTGACTTTCGCATAACTAATTCCATGTGGCCTGAAATTCTCTGGGTAATTCGTTTCTACTTTTTTAGCTAACAATTTCTGTTTGGGATCCGAGAATGAAATTTCGAACAATGCACCAATATCTTTGAGTCCATTCCTCCGTTCGTGTGAGGAAACAATGATGGTTGAGGACTCTCGGATGATATCGAAGTCTTCTGGGCCTGGTGTACCTGTGATTCGTTCACAACCAACGATTGGTTTTTCTTGGATTTGGCCTCCACAGTGAGAAAGGGAGACCAAAATGGAAAAAATGAGGAAAAAGTGCCGAAATGGGGTCAAACGCATGTGGGTAGTTTACCGTAAGAATTCAGATTCCACTATCAATTTCTTTCTCGACATTATTGTGCAGTGCAAAATAATGGAATCCAGAAGGAGTCCCTTCCGATGAGCAACGTGGAAAACAAACTACAAGATATCGTGAACGCTGGAATTGGTGCTGTTAAAACTTCCAAAGAAGTTTGGGAGAAACTCGTTGTGGATCTTAACGAGAAAAAAAGCCAATTCGAAACCAACTTTCAAAAATTGAAAGAACAAGGGGAAAGTGACACAAGTGATAAAGCCCTAAAAGTGAAAATGGGAGTTGCTTGGGGAATTGTTCGATTCGAAGAACTCAAAGACAATGTTGTGAAGTATCTAGACAAGGTAAAAGAAACAAACGATCAAAAACCTTCTTAAGTTTTATTTTTTCATCTCACCATCCTGAATTTTCTACCGGCAGGTTTGTGCTCAAACCTGCTGGGTTTTTTGCACAAACACTAACCAAACATCGGAGTGACCGGATTTGAACCGGCGACCCCTTGCCCCCCAGACAAGTGCGCTACCGCTGCGCTACACCCCGTGTTATGAAATCCAAAAACCTGAACAGATCCTCTTGGTCAAGCCTTACAAACGGAAGACTTAACTTAGGATTCCGTACCTAAATTATCAGGAGAAATCGCCCAAATGATTTGGCCATGGTTAAATTTTTCTCGCGCAACATTGATGGCAATTGTGGATCCAGGTTGGAAAACTAAATTTTCTGCTACACTAGAATTCCCTAATAATTTGGCTGCGAAGTAAGTGATATCTGGATTATGACCAACTAACAAAACAGTGTCGGAATTACTAAAATTCACCAAACAAGATATAATGTCAGTGCAACCTCTACCGGCTGCTAAATCGTCAGATGCGACCATTTCTCCATTGTATTTTAGTTCTTCGGAAAGAATTTCGGCCGTGTGTTTGGTTCTGGTATATGGGCTATAATAAACTTGTTTAACGGATAAAGATGAATTTTTAATAAATTTACCGATTTTGTGAATGTCACTTCTTCCTTTATCGGTTAGTTCTCGTTGTGAATCGGAAATGGTAGGGGTGGAGTTTTCTGCCTCACCGTGACGAACCAAAATGATCTTCATACTATCTCCTAATCCCAAGATTGAAACTAAGGATTTACCAAGAAACAAAAAATTAAGGAAATTCTTGCGAAAATGGATGAAAGGGGCATTCTAACATTTATGACAAACAAACCCTACCGAAAAAATGTAGGAATGGTAGTATTTAACTCTTTGGGAAAAGTAATTGTGGGAGAACGGATTCAATTTCCTGGTTCTTGGCAATTTCCTCAAGGAGGAATCGACGAAGAAGAAGATTATTTAGAAGCCGCAAAACGTGAATTATATGAAGAGCTTGGAATCAAAAAAGCTATTTATGTAACTGAATACCCTGATTGGATTCCATATGATTTTCCAAACTCTTTAGGACTCAATTCTCATTTACAAAAGTTTCGTGGCCAATTACAACGATGGATTTTGTTTTATTGGGATGGGGAATTAGAAGAATGTGATTTGGTTCACCATGAACAAGAGTTTCTGACTGTTATCCATATGGAAATAGAGGATACAATCCAAGCCGTTGTTGATTTTAAACGACCTGTTTATGAAAAGTTTGTTCCTATTTTTAAATCTGCGATCCAAAATTACATTGCAGAGAATATTAAATCAAAGTAAGGTAATTGTAGGAGACAATCTTTGGGAAAATCAGAAGAAGCAAGAGCAAGAATTTTAATACGGGGAACCGTACAGGGTGTTGGATTTCGTTATTATATCCTACAAAAGGCCCAAGAAATGAGACTCAAAGGTTATACTCAAAACTTACCAAATGGGGAAGTGGAAGCAGTAGTGGAAGGTGATAAACTTTTTATCGAAGATTTATACCGTGCAATGCAACGAGGACCTACAAAAGCAAAGGTAAAGGATCATGTCATAGAATGGAGTGATCCCAAAAACCAATTTAAAACTTTTTTAATTAAGAAATAACATGAAAAAAAGAAGACTTGGCAAAACAGGTATGGTGGTTTCTGAAATTTGTATGGGAACCATGACATTTGGTTCCTCATGTAACGAAGATGAGGCGTTTCGAATTTTAGACAAAGCTTATGATTCTGGGATTGATTTTTACGATACGGCAGAAATTTATCCAGTACCACCTCAAAAGTCTTGGGTTCACCGAACAGAAGAGATTTTTGGAAAATGGCTAAAAACAAAACCGAGAGATGGAGTCATCATAGCAACAAAGGTTGCTGGACCTGGTCATGGTTGGTTTAGTCCACCATTACGAGAAGGAAAAACTGCTCTCGATAAATATCACATTCGACGTGCCATTGAAGGTTCCTTACAAAGGTTAGGTGTCGAAACTATCGATTTGTACCAAACTCATTGGCCTGATCATGATGTTGCTTATGACGAAACGATGGAAGCACTCACCGAATTGAAAGAAGAAGGCAAAATTCGATATGCTGGCTGTTCCAATGAAACTTCTTTTGGTCTCATGAAAAGTCTTTGGACATCAGATAAATACAATTTAATTCGATATGATTCCATCCAAAATAATTTTTCAATTCTCAATCGTCGTTTTGAAGATGAATTAGCGCAAGTTTGTCGTAAAGAAGGTGTTTCCCTGTTACCTTATTCTCCATTGGCCGGAGGAGTGTTAACTGGAAAATACAATGGTACTTCAAAACCAGAAGGAGCTCGTTTTGTTCGTTATATGGCAGAAGGGGAAAGACAAAAAAGAATGTCGAACCGATTCTTAAATGAACAAACGTTAGCTTCCACTAAAGAATTGATGGAAATCGCAAATAAATATGGGATGAGTGTCACTGTGATGTCTGTCGCCTGGAGTAAACAACATGATTACGTTGCATCTACAATTATTGGTGCAAATACCGTGGAACAACTTGAAGAATCGTTAAAGGCTACAGATGTCATTTTATCTGATGAAATATTATCCGAAATTAATGCTGTATCCAAAAAAATTCAATACCCAATGGGCTAAGGACCTATTTTGATATGAGCTCAAACTCGGATAATACAAATCCATCTGATCGTAATTCTGAAAACGATTTAATCTCGGATAAAAAACAAATCTCCAAATGGGAATCGTTTTCTTCGGGAATTCTTCGTAAGTTCTTAATATTACTTTTGGTAACTTATTTGTTTCCCGAGTGTTCTAGTTTTGGTCCAAAAAATTCTCAAAGTAGTTTGATTATCGTCCATATGACGATTGTTAAGGATGAAATGATACTAGATGAGTTGATTGATCCAAGGTTCCAAAAAGTAACCTTAAGAAAAGGTGAAAAATCCATAGAATACAGTGAAAGTTCAGAACATTATTATTACTTTCAAAACCTAAAAGAAGGCCAATACGAAATTTTTGATGCAGTCCACTTACTCAATCGTGGTGCCTCAGATTTTGCATTCAGCAGTACAAAACAACCGAATAAAATCGATATTGATTTTGATCCAGAAGAGATTCGGAAATCGCGAGTGGATTTGCTACCAGGCACTGTTGTGTTTTTGGGAAGTTTTCATGTGACTGTTGATTTTAAGTTCCAAGAAGAGCCTAAAATTTCAGTTCGTTATAGCAAAACAAATGAAGAAGAACTAGCAGCGATGGATCATTTGTACAAAAATTATCCAAGATCCGGTTGGGGACAAAAAGCAAAAAATCGAGTTAAGTTATTGTCTTCCTTTACACAACCATAAATCTAATCTGATTTTTAAACAATCGTAATTAGATCCGGGTTTTGTAAGTGGGGAGTTCCATTCCAACTAACAGGTTCCCAATGATTGTTTTCATGACGAAACACACTTAAAGACGAATTTAAAATTGATTTCATAAATATAGGAAACTCTTTATAATTCATTTTGCAAGATAGACCCATCATAATTGCGATGGGTGTGCTCGAAGAAACAACAAGGGTACTTTTTACATCAACAGGGATTTGGAGTGGACCTTTTGATACCTTTTCAACATATTCTTCAAACGTGTATGGTTCGATTGAACCCCAAACTCCATTTACCCAATCGGCTAATACAAGTTGTATGAGCTCTTGAAAATAATGCCTAGTTTCTTCTTTTCCTTCTTCCCATGCAGTTTTATATGCTTCGTATAATTTTGCAAATGATGGATTCGCATTTCGGATTTTGGCCGCAATGCCTAACCACATTCTAGAATCAAATTCATCCCAAGCTGAATTTTCTATCGGATCTGGTATACAAAATTGATCGTTGGTAAAACTTTTAATGATTCCTTCTGCGGTTTGTTTTTGCCTGTTTAAGGTTCCTGTATATACGGAATCAAATTCAATTCTTTGGTGTTTAAAATATTCGCCTAAAAGATTAGCCTGTTTCCAACCTAATTCTGTTAGTTGATCATAATTTTTTCCAAGTCGATCCGCTTGGCCATGACGAACTAAATATAAATAGGACATCTATACTTGGAACCTCGGATTAGAAACAGAAAGGTTTTCTTTTAATTGTAATTTGACCAAATTCCATACTTTTCCCTTTGGGGATGTATCAATTTTAGAGGAATTAGTTTTTGAATTCGTTTGGTTTGATTGGTTACGAATGGTTTGGGCTAAACTTTGATTCCAATGATATAAAACTTGGTATTTCTCTTTTTTGGATAATTTTTGAAAACTTTCTAAATCGTATTTGGATTCCAAATCTGAGATTCGTAATTTCTGATTTAAAATTTCCGACCAAAGATTGGTATATTCTGAATTGTCAATTTCCCTTGCTATGACACCTAACATATTCCAAGAAACTAGTGTTTTATATGATAATAAATCATCACCTTCTAGTTTGGGTAATAATTCTTTCATCATAAAATCTTGAATGGCAGAGAGTAGTTCTTTTGTATCAGGTCTATATTGCATTTTCTAATTCCTCTATGAGACGCATTGCTTCCCATTCCATTTCTGCTGTCCTTCTTCCGATGGAAGCAAGTTCGATTCCTTTATCTTTGCCTGACAAATGCCTCTCAGCTTGTTGTGCACTTCCAATTGCCCATCGAACGTTTCCCATGATCTCCCAATAGGAAACTTTATATGGATCAACCTTGATACCAGAAGTAAGTTCGTATTCTTTATAAAAATCCTTTCTCTCGCCGAATCCACCTACTTCTTTATTGAGACGACCAAATCTCCAATCTCGCATACACAACCAAGCAATGTCTTCGTGTCGATCTCCAAAATGGGCAAATTCAAAATCCAAGATTCCTTGAAGACCATCTGCATTCATCATAAAGTTACCAGTGCGAAAATCTCCATGTACTAAAACAATTTTATCAATGTTTGGTGCATGTGACTCCATCCAATTGAGGCATAATTCAATCGCTGGGTGAGCTTCTGGTAAATCGTCTAAAGACTGTCTTAAATCGGCAATCGCTTGGCTTATGTAATTTTCAATCGTGACTAATTTGAGTTTTTGTTTTAGGTCTTCTTCCTTAACAGTTTCTGGAGTTACTGTATGAAGTTTTGCAAGATTTGATGCTAAATCAGAAACCATTTTTGTTTTACGATAGGAATCTAATTCTTTATCTTTAGTGATGAAACGACCTGTTGCTTTTCCTGCAATTTTTTCCATTAGAAAAAAAGGGGTACCTATAATAGAAGTTTGTTCTTCTAAATAAACTGGCGTTGGAGTTTTGACTCCTGCATTGTATACAAGTTCTGCTACCTTAAATTCATCCCGTTTTGATAAGGAAGAAAGTAAACTTCCACCCTTATCTGTACGAAGAACTAGTGATTTTTTGGACGTATTGGATTGTATTTCCAAAGCATAATTATCTTGGCAAGCTCCTCCACTTAAATGGAAAATTTCAGTTATTTTAACTGGCTCTTTCCATACAGAAGTTAGGTGGACTTCAACCTTCTCTTGCAGTTCTTTAATATCCATGAATCTTTAAAAATCCCATTTTTCCGATACATAATTGCGACCAATGACCATTTTATGAACTTCGGATGGCCCATCTGCAATTCTTGCTGCACGTGCATCTCGGTAAAATAATTCGAGTGGTAAGTCTCTTGAATATCCTTTTCCACCACATATTTGGATCGCCATATCAATTGTATTACACAACGATTCACTGACTTTCCATTTTGCCATGGAAGTTTCCTGTCTTGCATCCTTACCCATTTTTAATAACCAAGCTGCCTTCAATGTTAATAAGAATGCCATCTCGATCTCAGTAGCACGTTCAGCAAACATCCACTGAATTCCTTGGTGATCGGCAATCCGTGCACTAAAAACTTCTCTTTCTTTCGCATAACTTCGCGCAATCGAAAGGGCTCTTCTTGCCATCCCAGTCCATCTCATACAATGGGTGAGACGAGCAGGTCCTAATCTTTCCTGCGATAAACGAAAACCTTCGCCTACTCTACCTAAAACCATATCTTCAGGTACTTCTACATTTTCAAAATTGAGTTCACAATGCCCACCTGGTCCGTGTGAACCCATGAGTTCTATCTCACGTACCATCGTATAACCTTTCGCATCAGTTGGCACAAGAAACATCGTAGTTTTGCGAAAACTTCCATTCACCTTCGCCATTACGATGAGGTACTTTGCTCCATTTGCGCCAGTGCAATACCACTTACGTCCATTGAGAATGTATTTATCACCTTGTTTTTCTGCATTGGTTTGCAAAGAAGTGGGATCTGATCCTGCACCTGGAGAAGGTTCAGTCATAGCAAATCCAGTGCGAAGTTCACCTTTGATGAGTGGATGTAAAATTAATTCTTTTTGTTTTTCTGATGCTGCAAGAGACAACAAATGCATGTTTCCTTCATCTGGAGCATCACAATTAAAAATATAAGGAGCAATGGGAGAACGACCAAGCTCACTAAAAATAATACAGGTACCAATTAAATCTAAACCCAATCCACCTTCTGATTTGGGAAGGTGAGGTGTCCAAAACCCGGCCGATTTTACTTTAGCGCGTGCTTGTTGGTTGATGTCCTCTGGCATTCGACCTTTTTCATAATCATAATGTTTTTCCAGAGGAATGATTTCTTCTGTTATAAAAGATTGGATGTTTTTACGAAGTGTTTCAACTTCTTGGGGAATTTCAAAGTCCATTGAATCCAAGAAGTAACACAATCAAGATAGATCGTAAAATCTTTTTTTAATGAGATCGAAAAATAGGTCTTTCTCTTTTTGAATTTCTTCTAATTTCAAAATGCAAATGTGGACCGGTCGCTCTACCTGTTTGACCTACTTCCCCAATTTTTTCGCCTTTTTTGACTCTTTGTCCTTGTTTTACTGCAAAGTTCAATAGATGTCCGTATCTAGTTTCGTAACCTAAAATATGTTTAATAATAATTAGATTACCATATCCACCTTGTGCACCAACAAAACTAACTTCTCCGTCCATTGAAGAAAATACATCTGATCCTTGTTTGGCGGCCATATCCAAACCACCGTGAAACGTTTCCTTTTTAGTAAAAGGATCTAATCGTTTTCCAAAATTTGATGAGATGATAGCGGCTGTTAGTGGGAACTGAAATCCAAATCCGTAAAAGAAAGATTTTTCTGATTTTCCCATTGAGATACCAGGCAAAAACCATTTACCTCGTTCGGAATCATATTGTAATTTGTTTGCATCAATTTGGTATTTATCTGCTAAAAGCAATTTTGTTTTGTCACTACCATCCGTTTCTTCTGGATGGAATGTTCCACGCATATTTGGGATTTCAAGGATCATCCCTTGTGATAAATCATGAGGGGAACTGAGCTCGTTAACGGAGGACAAAGTTTCTAAATCCATACCAGTTCGTGCCATGATTTTGAAAAAGTTATCTTCCTTTTTCACCTTATATTCGTAATATTTGAGTGGGATGAGGATTTCTTTTTTAGTTCCAGATTTTGAAATTCTTAAGTTTTCTTTGATTTCGGATCGGAGGTTTTTTAAAGATGGATTCGAATATTCAAGGTTTGCCAATGTGAGAGGACTAGGAAATAGATTCGCCACGGCTCCAAAACCGATCCAAATCACAGTCCATTTCAGAAAAATAAGGCGATTAGACATAATCATCTAAAATGATTATCGGCCATTTCTCAAAAAAACGATGACGATTCTTGCCGAAATTGAGGAACTGTAAGGCAGATGCAGAATCGATTTTTTGAGATCTTTCGGCTCACTGCCTACTCTTTGGGTCTCGTTTATGTTTGTTCCTTTTTTTATTCCGTATTCTTTCTGGCGTTTGTAAACCATTCGGTCTTAAACCACAGGATCCCAGAAGAACAAATCCTTCCTCTCTATGAAGAATATTCTGAAGGTAAGTTAGATTTTTCGGGACTTTTGGCGGAATACCAAAAAGTTGTAAATCCTATCAAGGACCAATTTCAAAAAGAAATCACCGAAAATCCAAATACGTTACTGAGTGAATTCTATGAGATTGTGTTTTCTGAAAAACCATATTACTTATTAGGACACTCAGTTCCATGGTTTTTGTGTTATGTGGGGCTTGGTTATTTATTATACAAAAAAGTATTACAAATTCCTGTCACAAACTTACAAGATGAACTTTCAATTCCCATTTTATTACGAGGGATCACAAACGGCTTCATATGTTTTTTTGTAGTGGTAGTATTTGGTGTGATTCTTGAAAAATTATCGGTTCCATTGGAATCAGGTGTTTTTGCAAAAAAATTATACGAATCCATTCATGGAAATGGTTACCTTCTAGCTTGGGGTATTTATGTTGTAGGTATCATTACAGGAATTTTGGAAGAAATCTTTTTTAGAGGTTTTTTACTGAAAGCTTTCATTGATAAAGGATTAACCCAAGAAGGACTTCTCATTGTATCCTTATTATTTGGTTGGTTACATTATGGAGAAGGTACTTCCATTGCCATTCCTTTCATCATTTGTGGAGTTGGTATGTTCTTTGGTTATCTGTACATTAAAACAGGAAATCTTTGGATAGCCATGGCTTGCCATGCCACTTACAATTCATTAGGATTAATCAATGCTTATCTTCAATTACCAGTGGTCCAATCATGAATTTTTCAAAATCGAAATTAAATATTCGCATAACAGAAGTATTGTTACTTTTTTTTCTTTTATGCTTCTCTCCTAAATCAATTTTTGCAGGAGAAACGGTTGAAGTATTGGGTGGACCGGATGATGTAAATATTCGGCTGCTTGCACTTCTCAACAAGTTAGATCCAGATTTTTACGCCGACGAAAAAACCCAAGGATTTATGTATCGATATAGAAATCGTTGGAGTAATCCATATGACTTTAACATCTATGTTGGAAAAGTCGGGAAGACTTCACCCGATTCCATTATCCGAATCGAATCTCCAAGAAGGGGTCAGGAAAAAATGTGGAAACAAATTTTGGAACAGGAATTGTTACAAAAACCTCCTCACGAATCAGCGGTTCCCTTAACTGAAAAATATCATATTGTTTCCCAAGGTTTAAATTTAATTACACCTATGGCCTCTGTTGGTTATAATTCTTGGAATTCTCCACTATTCACAAATCGTGATACATTTGTTAGTATGAGTATTTATTTCTTATGTGATTTAATTTTGGTAGGTGGTGCATACTTATATGCACAGGAGAATTTACCAAAAAAGAATATTTATGATCATATGCTGAATACAAAAGGACCAGGAAATGTTTGGGAATCACCAAACGCTGTTGGAATTTTTGCAGCAATGGCTGTAACGAGAGTTGTGCGAGCATTTGATGCATGGGAAGATACAGCTGCTCACAATAAAACAGCTCAATTTGGTTGGTCTTTTAAGTTTTAGCTAAAAAAATTTATGATTTAAAAAGATCACGTGCTGCATCCGAGGCACTTGATCTTTCAAAATCTTCTCTTTCAATGAGAGTTAGTTCCAATCCTTCCTTTTCAATTCTACTCAAAATTTTGGCAATATCTGCCACCTTACTCAATTTAGTTGCCAGATACTTGAAAGTAATTCCACAATCTGGGCATTTTTTATCTTTGAGGTAATTGAGACCAAGTTTTTTGCAATTTCCACAAGTTCCGTAAAGATCATCGATGTAGAGTAATTGTTTTTTTACATCGTCTACATTGAGTTGTCGCCAAACTCGTACAAATTTAGTATTCTTTCCGGATACATCTGAAGTCATAGGCAATAGGAAGTATCGAATATGAAACTTGTCAAGAAGCAATCCGATTTAGTTTTAATCTTACTCATTTGTTTATCTGGTTTTTTAGCTGTGGCGATTGGTGCCTTTGGAGCACATGGTCTGAAAAAAATCATACCACCAGATCTTATGATCACTTTTGAAACTGGAAATAAATACCATTTTTATCATAGTATTACAGCTCTTATCGCATTTTTGATGTTAATCCTTTCCGAGCAATACGAGACCTCTGAGAAATCAAACAAATATCTTCGATTCTCCATTTGGATGTTTTTGGTAGGTATTTTGATTTTTTCTTTTAGTTTATATTTCTTAGCAATTACAGGAATTAAAATTCTTGGTGCCATCACTCCTTTTGGAGGAGTGAGTTTTCTGGCTGCTTGGTTTTTTCTAGGACTAGGAATGTATTATTTTTTTGTTCCGAAAAAATAGTGACCTTGTTTACTAATTAAATTTCTTGAAATAAGGCCGTCGGCAATGAGTAACAATCCTTCTGCGGCGGCTTTTTTTGACTCTTCTGAGCTATCTTTTTGTAATGCCATAAGTTCATGAACATATTTTCTTCTTTGCAAATCCAAAACACCTAACATTGATCCAGCGATCTTTTCATCCATCTGTAAAAAAGCCAATGCCAATGTTTGTGGAGGTGTTTCATTACACAAATAGTATAATGCTAAATTATCAAAATACGAAAGTTGACTGAGTTTTTCTAATACTTGTTCTGATCCAGACATAGTGATTCCTTTGATTCAATTAATTGGAAATTGAAACTTCCTTTACTTTTTCTTCTAAATATGAAATAAGATACTTCGCATTTGCTGGTTCGCCTGTAGCTTCCGAAACTAAATTTTCAATCGTTAAGATTTTTCCTTTGGAATGAATGTTTTTTCGTAACCAAAATAATAAATCTGAAAAATCACCTTTCGAAGCAAATTTGTTATGCGAATCAGGATATTCTTGTGTAAATTTTTTAAAAAATTGTGCACTGAATATATTTCCTAATGTATAAGTTGGAAAATATCCGAAGGCTCCCATAGACCAATGAATGTCTTGCAAAACTCCTTCTGCATCGTTTTCAATTATCATTCCAAAACTTTCTTTCATTTTAGAATTCCAAATTTCTGGTAATTCTTTGACTTTGATGTTGCCATTGATCAAATCTCTTTCGATCTCAAATCGCAATATAATATGGAGGTTATATGTGACCTGATCTGCTTCAACGCGGATCTTTGATTTTTCCGTGCTGTTTATATATTTATATAAATCTTGAAAAGGAAGTTCTGATTCAGACAATTCAAAGTCATCTAATAAAATCGGATACATAAATTCCCAAAAAGGTAAAGACCTTCCCACTTGGTTTTCCCACAGGCGACTTTGTGATTCGTGAATTCCTAAACTTAGATACTCCGTTAATGGATTTGGCCAATTTGGCATGGTTGACAATCCAGACTCATATAAAGAATGACCAGTCTCATGTAACACGCCGAAGATGGAAGATAATGGATCGGTTTCAGAATATCTAGTTGTGATTCGTTTGTCCCCTTTTCCTAAACTAGTGGAAAAAGGGTGGTTACTAATGTCTAATCTTGATTCTTTTTTTGTGAGTCCTAAAATGGAAGGAAGTCGATTACAGAATTTGTTTTGATTGGCAATTGGTATAGGTCTTTTGAATGGACTTTCGAACCTTGGAGCCTTTGATACAATCGGAATAAGTGATTTTTTTAAATCAGAAAATAAAATTTGGATTTGGTTTGCCTTGGCACCCTTCTCATAGGAATCCAATAAAGCATCATAAGGTTCTGTCGTATAACCAAAGTAATCCGCTTGTTTTTTGGATAATGTAACCAATTCCTCAAGTCTATCCGAAAATAATTTAAAGTTTTTTTCCTTTTTTGCCTCGGCCCATTCTGCATGTGCTAAATTGGTGAGTTTTGCAAATTCAGCAACGAATTCAGATGGCAATTTATCTGCTTTTTCTTTCTCCTCCATCAAAATTTCAAGCTCACGATTCCATAATGACCTTTCCGATTCTGGAAGTTCTTTTGTGGTTAGTTTCGCAGATTGAATGAGCTCCAAAAAAGATGGATCCGTCATCCATTCATGGGTGAGTTCCGCAACGGCAGCAATTTGAGTTGATCGATACTCTCTTCCCTCTTCTGGCATCATCACTTCTGAGTCCCAGTGGAGAACGGAAGAAATATCTTGGAAAAGTTTGATTTTTCGATATTGTTTTCGATAATTTTCGAGCGCTTGAGGGAGGGCCATAGACTCATTTTCTTCCACCCACACATTCTGGAACCAAAAATCATTGACCCTTAACCCTCAGACAAAACTATGTATTTACGTCGCGGGTGTGGTGTAACGGTAGCACAGCAGCCTTCCAAGCTTCTGGCGAGGGTTCGAGTCCCTTCGCCCGCATGACAACTTCTCCAACTAACCAATCACAATTTTCTAACCAATTGACTCGAACAGTGGCGCGAGCTGTTTTATGAGCGACCCATAGGGAGCGAACAAAACAGAAAGAAAGCCATGATGGCTTTCGACGAGCGTCGCCGTGCCTCGGAGCGCAGTGAGGACAGGACGTCCGAACAGCGGAGAGGTCTTTGTCCCTTCGCCCGCATGACAACTTCTCCAACTAACCAATCACAATTTTCTAACCAATTGACTCGAACAGTGGCGCGAGCTGTTTTATGAGCGACCCATAGGGAGCGAACAAAACAGAAAGAAAGCCAT